>JAEWFE010000285.1 GCA_023389005.1 Bacillota bacterium | reverse complement strand
AGCTTGCTATCGATAACCCACATATTCAATTTATCTGGGTCGGTGGCTTTTCATTTGGGAAGATTACCGATGGCTATGACAAGTACAAAAAAATCGTCAATGAACCACCTGCCAATCTGAAATTCACAGGCATTGTCGACCGTGATCAAATTAATGATTATTATAATTTGGCAGATTTGTTCTTACTTCCTTCTTTTAATGAGCTTTTCCCAATGAGCATTTTAGAAAGTTTCAACTGTCATTTGCCGGTCATGTTGCGTAAATTAGACCTCTATGACGCGGTGATCGCGGATAAATATATCGAAACGCGTGATGTCCATGAAATGCATGCCAAGCTCAACGACTACTATCAACATCGCGAAAAGTTACTACCTTATATCGAAAAATCCAAACAAGCGGCCCAATTTTATTCAGAAGACCATGTGGCGCAAATGTGGTACGAATACTATACCGGCCTTTTAGAAAATCAAGAAATCAATGAACTTCCACCTTTGTAAATGATACAAATTTGGAAGTTTTTTTATACGCAAAAAACCACCCACCCTGAACTTAGGATGAGTGGTTATGATGCAATCAATTATTTTTGGTTGCTCGTATTTTCTTTGGCAGTTTCAACTTTTTTCGCTTCCCAATCTTTCAAAGCTTTGTCATATTGTTTGGTTGTCACTGCATCGCCTTGTAATTTCAAGTTTTTATATTTTTGATTTGCTAGACCAACCCAGCTGAATTGACGCGTAAATGGCACTTCTTTAGAGACACGAGGCGTTGCACCAAATGCTTGCACTGGAATTTGTAAAGCATTGGCAGCTAACCATGCTTCAGCGTCGGCATAAGCTTCGTAACGTTTTTCGATTTGGTCGTTGGCTGTGATGGCATCAGCTTTATCTAATAACGCATCATATTCTGTTAAGCCAATTTCTTTCACAACTGCTGCCGATGGATTATCTTTAGCAATTTCAGATGGTTCTAGACCTAAGTTTTGCAATTGAGCCCCTGTACGTGAATCATAAATATCTAGATAACTTGATGGATCTTGATAGTCAGGTCCCCAACCAGAAGCAGTCGAAATATCAAAGTCTTGTGCAGCTGCTGTGGTTGCTTGATAAGTAGCCGCATTATAAGCATCATCATTTAATAATTTAATATCGATCACTACATTGTCGCTACCTAAGGCACTTTCAACAGAGTGTTTCAATGATTTCGCTTGGTTGACTAACATTTCTGAAGTTTCTGCTTGTGGTAAGTCTAAATGAATTGGGAATTTCACGCCTTGTGCTTCTAATTCAGATTTCGCTTTAGCAAACAATGCTTTAGCTTTATCCACATTATACCAACCTTCTTGACCATCGGCTAATTTCACATCGCCAAAAGTTTCAGGATCTAAGGCACGTAATTTTTCTTGAACCACTTCACCGTATGTCTTATCGCCTATCATTACGAATTCAGAAGGCGTTAAGATATTGCGGATACCTTTTTCAGAGCCAGATTTACCAACGTTTTGCGCTAAGTAGTCCGCTTTATTTAAGGCAAATTCCATCGCCAAACGGAAATTCTTATTCAAAATAGCTTTTTTCGTATCTGCTTTTTCTTGATCTGTTTTCTTAGATGTCGCATTGTATGATTGACGGTCTAAGTTAAAGGTTACATTATAAGTGGTTCCCGTTGGTTGAGAGTAGAAGACATTATCGCCATATTTTGCTTCCACATCTTTGTATCCACCTGAGTTAGGGAAGACACGCGCCATTGAGTAGTTGCCTTGGTCAAATTCTTTAAATAATGAATCCGGGTTACTACCATCATAGTAAGTAAGTTTCACATTATCGATATATACATGTTTTTTATCCCAATAACTATCATTTTTGTGATATTCAATAACAGATTTAGCAGTATTGTTTGCTAAGATATAAGCACCATTATAAAGGATGCTATCGGCGCTAGGTTGACCGAAATCTTTGCCTTTAGATTTTAAGAATTCTTCATTAATTGGATACATGATTCCGTAAGTTAATTTAGAATTCCAAAATGTTTCAGGTTTCGCTAAGGTATATTGTAAAGTGTAATCATCGACTGCTTTCACACCTACTGAAGCAAAGTCTTTGGTATTTCCTTTAATGTAGTCATCCAATCCTTTGATACTACCTTGAACGACATAAAGCATTTCAGATTTCACTTCAACCGCATGTTTTAAAGCAGTTACGAAGTCTTGAGCTTTCACTTCATCATAGTCGTTACCTTCGTTGTCTACCCATTTCACACCTTTACGTAAATGGTAAGTGTAAGTTAAACCATCTTCACTCACTTCCCAAGATTTGGCTAAAGCTGGTTTTAAGTTACCGTATTGGTCATTTTCAAACAAGCCATCCACAAAGTTGGTGAAGTGATCTGAGTTTGTATTACGAGCAGAGAAAGTATAGTCTAAACTATTAATATCTGTGGTATACACATAGTTATAAGTCGAACCACTCTTTCCACTACTTGATTTTTTGTCGCCTGAACCACATGCAGCTAACAAAACGGTTGAGCTAAGCAAAAGTGCAGGAACAACTACTTTTTTCATTTTATTGTTCATCGCTTCGTTCTCCTTTCATATTCTCAATTACGCGATAAATCATTTTCATCATTAAGATTACTTAAGAAAAGTATAATTTTGCGTTTTCTAAAAGTCAACTAAAATGAATAATATCTAGTTATTAAAAATATTTAGAAAATTCAATATAATAATATTTTATGCGTTTTCTAAATTCTCATCAAGTTATCATAATCGTTTTAATTTTTAAGGTGGATTTGTTAGATAACTAGCACCCGAACAGATATCAACACACCTTTCATTCTCATAAATAGGATATTAATTATTAAAATCCACCTCATTATCTATCCTTTTTTAGGCATAAATTTCGGCGTCACTTTCCCTAAACTGTCAAAAAACGAGATGCTTCAATTGCCTCATCTTATGAAAGTAACAACTAAAAATATTTAAATCTTACACCTTGACCGAACGAATATTCTTGTATTATACTTCTCAGGTAGGAATTTGAAAGGAAAAGAAACATGTATCAAAAATTTACAATCCCGCACTCAACAACCATCAAGTGCTTCATCCTCGCCCATCGACAAGGCGGTGGCAAAAAAGCGATTATTCAGCGTTGTCATGCGTATTTATCACCCAAGATTCAGCAAAACACACGAGCCTTGATTGCATTACAGAATCAAAAACGACAAAGGGCGAATCAAGCACCGGTCAATGCCAAAGAAGCACACCAAATCGAACAAATTCTGAGTATCCAAACCTGTGATCAGATTCTATCCCTTTACGAAGAAGCCGAAAATCTACAAGGCACACTTGGTAAGAAAAAACTCTACCAACTCTTTGAAGAACGCAGCCAATACCTCGAAAAAGTTGAGAAAGTATCGTAAAAAAACAGCCTATCCGAGCAGTATCGAATAGGCTGTTGGTGGTTTAACCTTGCTGTTTGAAAAATTCTTGAAAGACCGGCCGTAATTTTTTGCGATAGTACGACCGATTTTGGCGCGAACCTTGATTTTTCGCCAAGAGACAATTTAAATATTTTTGATGTTTATCTGATAGTTCTTCACAAAATTTATCCAAATAAAGATAAAAATCCGAATCATCCTCAAAACTCAAAGACTCAATAAAAGAATATAATTGCTCATCCTCACAAGCATCTTCATGTAAGGTCTTCTCATGACGGATACAATCCAAAATCCGCCATTTCAAACGCTGATAGATATACGGCAAAGGACAATTTAACTCAAAATCCTCTAATGAATCATATTCACAGGCCAGCTTCCATAAGGCGATGCAAACCTCTTGAAAGTAATCGTCATATTGATTATGCGTCGGATAAATATGCAGATTCCAAAGCACTTTTCGCTCCAGAGCTTCATATTTTCTGATGACATCACTTGCAAATGGTTTACTTAAACGGTTATCATTCATTTTCTCACTCCTTATTTTGCATCCATCCCCCATCTGGATAAGCCGGCATATCCGTTGGCGAAACTTCACAACATTTTGCTTTCATCTATAATAACGTTTTCAAAAAGTAAAATGTCAAAAAAATTCCACAAACTTTTTCAAATTTTTTCTATTTCCTGTAACCAAGTCGCTTCAAAAAACAAAATTCCAAACTTCACTTCCCACAATCAATTTTATACACTTTTCACATGCAAAACATAAGATTATTATATACATACTTACCACCGATGAAAACCCTTTCTTTTTAAATAATACCATTTGCGATAAAACAAACCGATTCGCTGCAAAACAAAAAATTTCGCCACCCACATATAAAATACACGTCATATCAACCTAACCAACAAATTTATTGATATGACAATATTTCTATTAAATTAAATAATATTAAATCTATTTTATGTAGCTATTTGAAAATCTATCTTTTGCAAACAATGAAAATTCTCAATAACTCGACTATTTTCGACTCGTGTAAATAGAAAACGTTATCAATCTCGTGCGATAGATATTTTTTTCGTTTTCTAATGAGTACGCTTCAACCATTTACACTGTTTATAAAATATTTTTCGACTGGCGCTGTATTTTTTTGGTAAATAGACATTTTTTCATGATTTTTTTGGACTTTAGTGTTAGAATAGATAGGTCACAAAATAGAAAGGATGATGTCAATGAAACTCTTGAGACGCTATTTTTTCTTCACCTTTTTATCAAAAATCTGGTTAGCCGGTATTTTGACATTAGGATTAGAAGCCATGACCAAGCACTATCTCCCACAAGAATATCTCTTTGCAGTAACTTCGTGGTATCAGACAGTGAGCCTCATTTATTTGGCATCCGTCGTCTTGTATGAATTATTCTTACTGACCACACAAGGCAGCATCTTATCCTTGGTTCATACGACAAATTTCGTGGCACTGATTTTACTTTCGCCATTTAATACATTAGCTGATCCATATAAACAAGCCCTACTCATGACAAATGGCCATCCAATTCTCAATTTCATTTTACTGATTGTCATTTATCTGGCCATTCGCTTTCATTTTATCCAAATTAATTTTACGTTGCTCCCCGAATTATTCAATCATCCCGAGCAGTTTCAGCGTTTAATGACCGTTGAGGAAAAGCAGACCCTACAAAGCGCTTCTCACACGGTAAAACAGATTTCTTTTCGCTTCACCAATCCGATGATGAGCTTTTTATTCACCCCACCTACAGTCAGCAAAATTCTAGACCAACCTTCACAATAAAGAAAACCCACTCGCCAACTCTTTAGGCAGTGGGTCTTTTTATTATAATTGTTCGCCGTTAGTCGCAATTACATTTTGGTACCAATAAAAGGAGTCTTTACGATAACGAGCATACGTACCATGTCCTTCATCATCGGCATCTACATAGATAAATCCATAACGTTTGGACATCTGTGACGTACTTGCTGAAACCAAATCAATGCAGTACCAACTCGTATATCCAATCAAGTCCACACCTTCATCAATGGCTTCTTTCATCTGCTCAAAGTGTGCTTTAAAATAATCAATGCGGTAACTATCATGAATAGTACCATCTTCTTCTAGCACATCTTTAGCACCCATGCCATTTTCCACCACCATCAGCGGCAATTGATAACGATCATATAACTCAAGCAAGGAAATTTTCAAACCCTTTGGATCAATTTGCCAGCCTCATCTCCTTCAATAACGCAATATCTTCTTTATAACGATGATAAAAGTCTGAGCCCCGACGCTTAGGATAATAGGTATCAGTCGGATCTGCCATCGCTGCTTCAATCCGTGCCATGGTCATCTTCACTTGCTCCTGATAATCTTTCACATCCAAATCCGGCCGATACATCGCCACATCCGCTACCGACAGTCCCTTGCCGCCTTCATTCCAAGCCCCTTCAATCTGGTTGGCCGCAATTGCACCGCCCCATAAAAAATCTTTTGGAAAACCTGCTTGACTCATACACTCCGTCCCCTTTCTGATACGTAACAAAAGCTATCTGCACTTATTTTTAAACCGTTTACATTTCCCATTAGTGCAAACTAGCCGCGCTTCACATAGATTACATTTATTATTATAAGACGAAATCAAGCCTGGGAAAAGAGAAAACGATAAAATTTGTTGGTATCACTGATTAGAGGCGGAAAGTAAAGTGACTGGGGTGAGAGAATAGGTACACCATGAGTATTATAAGTGAGTAGATTGACAAACAAACTGAGGTGCATTATTGTAAATTTATCATAAATGGGAGGTACATGCATATGTCACAAACTGTTCATCCATCTGAAGAAAGAAAAAATATGAGTATTTCTTAAACATGATAGCAAATGCCATAAAAAGACGGCTACCCCCAAAAAGGCGGATAGCTGTCTTTGGACTTTACTTGATATATCTAATGTTGCCCCTTTAAATCAAAACAACTTCAACTGCTCAAAGTCATCATGCTGATTGGACTTGCTGTCTTGGCTATCTTCCTTGACAGTAGACATAGTCATTTCTGGCGTAAGATTCAATATAATTCGCTCTTTTCTAAGCAATTCGCGATACTTTTTCATCAGACGCTCGGCCTTGATTTGATTGGCGGGTTGTGTGTGACTGACGGATTTTGCCTGATAAATCGCTGACTCTTCTTCTGCAGATAAATTTTCTTGAGCAAACCGTGCCAGCACCTCTTCTAAATCGGATAACTGCTTTAAATTCGTGACGCTTAGCTTCTGTTCAAAAGTATAGAAAAATTTGACTGGCTTATGACGCAACAACAGCTGAATCGTATTGCGTAAAGTCCCCGCGCTTACCTGAAGATTGCCATAACGATTTAAACTGATTGGATCAAATATCGCCAACCCCCAGTCCGCCACTTCGCCCATCTGTCTGTCCTTTTGCATATGCCGTTCCTGAGCCGTGATGTTTGCCTGCGCCACCTTGACTCGCTGCACTTGCCACTTATTATCAAGCTTAAAACCAGCTCTGGCACTCAACGTATAGACCGTCACATGAGGATACTGCATCTGACGCAAAAACTGCGCCACCACTGCATCGACCCCTTGACTCGCATCGCCTAGCACAATCCCAAGTCCCTGCTGCATGATTTTTCGCAACGATTCATACACTTCATCCGTCAATGCCACAAAACTCCGCGAACCAGAGAGGAAGACTTGTTTTTCAGATTGTTTGCGGATGGATGATAATTCTTGCATTTTTACCGACAACTACTTTCCGGTTATCATAATGGTGTTGGCTTCTCATGGCGAAACATTTCTAATTCTTCTCGTGTTAACTCATCAAATGATTTATTATTTTCTCGTAGATATCGATTGATCAAACCTAAATGATATTCCATCGGTGGTTTAGGCATTCCATTCAGCAAACCAATTGGATAATCATCAATATCAATTTCTTCTTCATTCCATTCGTCTTGTGGTCGCTTCATCCTGTCACTATCCTTTCAATTTACTTCTCAAATATTTCAATCGATGAATTTCAGATGCATAAATGACAATCAAATAGCCATCTTTTTCAACTTCTCTAGTACATCTTCACTATTCCCCTCATATCTACATTCATACCAAAATACATTTAACACCCTTTATTTCGTCTAAATTGTAAGCGTCATGCGGGAACTAGGCGAATAATTTCATAAAAGAAAGTCGAACTATCAATATACACCTCTAAAAATCCTCATCTAGTCTAACATTTTTTTATTGACACCATTTATTTCAAAAAATCCTCGTTACATAAAGAGAAGCAAACCGAACCCATGAAATTCCAACTATTTTGTGTATGAAAAAAGCACCAAAATATTTACTCTAAAGGGCCAAAATATTCTTCATGTAATAACATAGCATACTCATTTACTGTCTCTAGTTCTTCTTTAGTTAACATAACAAATGGATTTTCCTCCTCTCTATCATCCTCGTACCAAACTAGATTAGGGTCCAAATTCTTTTCATGCGTTTTCCTTATTAATTCGATTAAGTCACATCCAAGTTTTTCAGATACTGAGTCATATACATCCATCGCGATATCACCTCGATTTTAAACGTAGAATTTTGCGATTAATAAAAAACTCTTTTCTATATCAGCTTGTCCCCTATTTACGGGGAATAGTATCGATTCGAATTAATGGAAACATTGATTGTTTCTAGATATGTTCTCGTCCCCTATTTACGGGGAATAGTATCGATTTTTGAATACGCTAAAGAATACAAAATGAGTTTAGAGTTCTCGTCCCCTATTTACGGGGAATAGTATCGATTAGAGCTCGTTTAAAACACAGTCGTATCAACAGTTTGAGCTCAATTTTACTGGCAAAAAATTGGACAAAACGTCTTCTTGCAAACACTTCTCGTCCAAAATTTTGCCAAAAAGAAAAAAATTATTTCTCACCTTAAATACAAATTAACATTCATTGCATAAAAAATCAATCACTTAAATACATTCATAAATAAACTACTGAATCTAGTAAAAAAAGAAAAAACATCCGTAAAATTCACATCGAAAAATTGTAATAATTCAGTTATCGTTACCGCACCACCCATAACTGTAAAAATGATACGAAACACACTCGTACGATCGGCAAAAAGTCTATTTCGATATTCTTCAAGGATAACTATTTCTTCTTTTAATTCTGTTTGTAAAATATCTACTTTCAATGTCTGAAGTATCATTTGGTAATAATCATTGTGGTGTGAAATATAACTAACTTCTGGATAGTAGTATTTAGTTTGAAATAGACTAATATCATCTAAATACCTTACAATTTCTTTTGACTTCATCTTCTTATTTTTGATAATACTTAACGATAAATCAGTTGTTAAATAAAGCAAACTATAGTACTGATGCAAAGATAGTATGTAAAGATAGTAATACATAAAAATCCTTGTTTCAGAAAAAATAGTGGTATAGAACTGGTTATCCCAACTTGCAATATCAGCAATTCCTTCAAGTGACAAAGCCCACATCCTATCTTTAAAAGGTTGAAAAATTAGTTTATCTAATTCAGATTCAAAAAATGTATAGTTATTATCATAACCCTTAGCTGCTCGACCTACATATGGGTAACTTTCCTCATCAATATCATCTAAAATGAATAAAAAAGGATGTGCTTTATCAGGAATATTTTTCATATCTAATAAATCACGATTAGAAAAAAATTCAACTCCTTTTAGTTGCTTAAATTCATTTTCGACTCTTTTATAGATATAAAAATCTTCACCGTTCAAAGTAAAATGTCCCCTACATGTTTCACTTAAAAGTGGTGAAACATTCCAATCTACATTTTTATCTTTGTACTCTTTAGAATAATTATCATAGGCTAATTCAATGACACGATTATTAAAATATAAAAATAAATCATGGGTTAATTCGGCTATAGTAAGCTGACTGCGAAGATTAGTGGAACCGTTTGGCATTCTCCTAAAGCACTCCATATTCTTCACATCAAAATAATAAAATCCCACTCCGTTATCAAATAAGACAAACGTATCTTCAGAAATCTCCCATCGCACACATTTATCATATAAAACAGTATAGATTATCTGCTTTGGTAAATTTAACGGGATAACATCAATAACCCCATCATCATCCTTAGAATTTCTTATTAGATTTTCAATATGTGGATAAAAATCGCATTCTATCGTTTTTTCATTATTAGAAAAATGATTCAGGCCTACTTTATCTTTGAAAGGCTTAGTATTTAGATACTCTTTGCTTTTATCATAATCATACCTAAATGGCACAGTATATCTGCATAAATTTACCTTCATATTTTCAAACCCCTTGTCTAGATAATAAACTTTTTGTATTATTATCTATTAACAATTTCAAATTTTCCCATTCCTAAGCTAGTTTTAATTCCCACGCCGGCATACTCACCAAATGACAACAGTAAGTGGCCTAGCTGCAATACTGGTAATGCAGCTAGGATTTGAACCTTAAATTCTCCAATAAATGCTGGAATTTTAGTCCCTTCTAAATAAAATTTAGTGGATCGAAGTTTATAATTCACGATTCGAGAATTTTCTTGTAAATAATCTAATAGCTCTAAGTCATAAACTTGGTATTTATCAGCAAAAGTATCATACTGTAGCATCGCACTCCGATACATTTTTCTCAAATCAGGAAAGATATCATACTTGCCATCTGTTTTAAAAGACACCGGTGTTATAAGACGTACTCTAATATACTTACTGTACTGTTCTTGCTGATAGACATTATCCGTGAATTCTTTTATAGATATTGCTTGATGGGCTATTTGTTTTAAATGTACTTTTTTTTGATGACTTTTAAGATAAATACTATCAGCTTTTTCAAAAACACATTGTAACTCGTTAGCTAATTCATCTTGCAAACTAATAACTTCCCAATAATATTTTCCTTCTTTATTATAAAGTCGTTGCTTCAGTGGGGAATACTTACTACTATTGTGCAAATAATCTTTCATCTCATCAGAAAGTTGCTCGATAATTGCCCCATGAAAGACACTCCCCAAATTATAGATATTTCGTTCATCTTCAATATCAACTTCAAAAATCCATTTATTTATCATATTATCTCCATTAAATCATTGTTATATCTATCAAATAAATCAAAATCTTCCATCTTGACTTTATCTTTATAAACAATTTTTAAAAGTTCCTCTACACTATTAATTGCTTTACGCAGTGCTTCCTGATTGATTTTAATATCTCGTAAACGATGTGCAACTGCATTTCTATCATCATTAATACTATCAATTACATTTAATAGATTAATAACCTTTTGATGATTATTTTCACCTAAGATTTTCAAAGCATTAATACAAGCAATAAAATTAATTGGGTTACTTACAAATTTCCTATTTTGTGCTTCATATGTTTGATAAAAAGGTTGGAAGTTTTCGTTGAACACAATCCGTTTTCCGTATGAGATAATTCCTGGATAAGTTTGTTCTAAGTACTCAATTCCAAGATATTCAGCAATTGACTTAACGCGAACCAAAGCATTTGCATAATCGCCACGTTTAAAATACAAATTCAACAGTAAGCAATGGAATAAACTATTTTGTAATTTAACATCTTTATAATTTTGAGCAATTTCAGGCAACAAATTATACTTTTGAATACTATCAGATAGAATTTGTAATTTTCCTTTTAACTGTTCATTACAATAGGTATCTTTTTCACTGTTAAGTAAAGTTAATGCTGAAGTATAATTATAGTTATCAATTAATTCTTTAATTTGATTCTTAACGATTGTTTCTTTAAAGCTCAAAATTCCAATCTCTTTACAGCGATTATCATTTTCTCTTTCAAATTGATTTACCGCTGCAAATTGTTCTGTTTGGTTCTCTGGAGCTGCAAATGTAGTCCTTGAGTTACTACTTTTTAATGGTGTTGCAACTTGAATACATTTTTTATTGGTTGGATATGTAATATATTCTAAACATAATGTAGATTCCATTTGCGGAGTACCACTTGTCACATTTAATAAAACACATGCATTTGGATATTCATCATGGATTTGATTAAGATGACGATGAAAACTATCTTTGTATACATCAAAATCATGAGGCGCAGAAATCTCTTCATGAATGAATGTCACTTTTACATCATCCCCAGAAATTTCATCAATAAATTGTTTCCAGTGATATTCTTTTTGTCCCCTTACCCTTTCATTACCTTCCCAAATACTGTCTGTAAAAAATAAATAAACTGCTTCTGGCTTATAGTGACGTACAATATGTAACATAGCACCATCAGCATCATTTCTCCAAGGATCACTATTCCCAATTGGACTAAACAAAATATTCAATTTTATTCACACTCCACTTCAATAAATTTAATATTACATAAACCGAATTCTAAAAAACGGTTCCTATCTGATTGATAGGTACCTTTTACAACTAGAGGAACATTTTCTGGCACTTGACCTTCCATTTTATTATAGGGTACCTTCTTTTTTAACCGATTGAAAAATTCATCTCGCAAACTGTCCGCTGACAACTGATTCTTTTTAGGTGACTTGTCGACTATGCCTACTCCTCCACCTAAATAGATATAACAATCATCTCCCGTTACTGGATGCATAGTATGTAAATGCGAAGCTGCTTCCAATTTAAACATCGCATTCAGCCATTTACTTTCATAATTTTGCATAGTTAGTTGAATTTTTTCCTTAATCTGTTCAATATTAAATGGAAATTTTCCTTCATCAATCGTCATATACATCACAACTTTGGTGTCTGGTTTTAAACATTCACGAAATAAAGATAGTGTTTTTTGCTTTCTACCCATATCTACTTTTTGAAAAATTTCCATATTTTTAGAAGGAATGACTTCAGAATCTGAGAAAGAAATCGCATGAAATAGTTCAGCTTTTTTTTCAGGATCCTGTTCAGGTAAAAAAGGTTCTAAAATAGTACGCATCGCACCCTTCAAACTACTTCCCGGAACATATATTTCGCCATTACCATTATGAATAAATCGTGCAACATCATTTAATGACTCTTTATTAGATTTATTATTTAAGTGTCTGTTTCCTCGACCTACTTTTTTTAGCTCATTATATCTAATAAATACGCCCTTAACGTTTTTTGTCAATTCATTGATATTCAGCTTTTCTTCCGTAAGAAACTTGTTTAAACTATATTGTTTGTTAGGGATATTTTGCATCTTCGCGATAAAGCTTTCGAGCAATCCTTTTTCTCGTAAATATTGAATAAACGATTTCATATCAGGAATAAATAATTGGCTTCTCTCTTTAATCAGGATGTATTCTGTTTTTCTTAAAGTTTGATTGGAGCCAATAAAGACTGGACCTTGCACTGTTAATATAACTCTATATTTTTTCATCAATGCATTCCTCCAATCCAAAATCCTTTAGCATAACGATAAACAGGATGACGCCCATTTTCAGACATATCAAAAATTTTTCCAGCAAACTTCTGATGAAATGTCGAACCGGCTGAAAATACATAATAGTCATTTCGTTTAACTAATTGATCTGCATATGTTGAAGATTGGACAAAGCCACTTCTTTTCATGATTTTATATCTTGCTCCGTCGCACACATTTTCTAGTTCTTCATCTTCAGCCATTGCACCGGAAAGTAATAGATAACTACTAGATTTTATCTGCAATACTTGTTGAATGACTTCATCTGGTAAACGCTCATAGGTAAATTGTCCGTATCCTGATGTCCGCTTGCCACCTATACCGCTATACTGTAATGATTCCAGAAGTGATTCCAGGAGTGAAAAAGTTGCTTCACTCGCATCAACAAGTACATATAATCCAGCATTTGGATGAAATGTATAGGTCCCTACTACATACGGTTTAGAGTCCTTCTCAATTCCTTTATACATCTTATCTACATTGACTTTAACTTGAGTAGCATCTTCACCTAAGTCAAAATTTTCTTTGATTTTTTTCGCCGCTTCACTGGATAATTCACCGTTCAAATAAGTTTGATATTCAGAAATCGGAATAAAGGATAACTTTTTAAATATTTTATAGTCTGTTTCATGCTTTACATTACTGGTAATCGGAATATAAGCTTTAGGTAAATAATAATTTTCACTTACAAACGGAAAAGCATCAGACAAAATCATATCTTCTAGCAACGGTTGGAAGTCTATATTTAATTTATTCGCTTCAATGATGAGTGCACTAAATAAAGTATCTGCATAAAAACTATTTAACGAATCACTCAGCCGCTTTTGCCCGAAATGAACACTTGTGCGAAAATGAAATTTATATCCTCTCATAATCATCATCCTTACTGCAATCTTAAACTTGATGAATCATAATCTCCAATAACTGTTTTAATTTCATCAATTTGGAAGTCAATACGACCATTCCCACGGGTACCGCCGCCGCCAAGATAATCGTTTCTTAGCAAATTCAACATTAATTGAATATTTTCAAAGTCTTCAACTACTTCTGCTGCGTTTTCCACATTATAAATAAGTTCAAAATTAAACTTAGTCCCCCGCGTCACCCGTTCAATTTGTCGAGGCATGGCAATCATCGTATCTCTTTTAATGGTGTTTTCGTACTTAATTTCAGTTACATTGATATCATTTTCGATAAATGCTTGCTTGGATTCCTCTGCAATTTGGCAATCGAAAAATTGTAATCGAGAAATTATCACATTACTATCATTATCACTACTCGCACCAAATAATCTAATTACTTGTTCATGATCTTGGTTATGATCTTTTAATATAATATTCTCACTTTTATACTTTGCTAATAGGTATCTACCTTTCCCTTTTAATGAGCTACCTGGAATAATAGGTAATCTAGATGCAGTATCTCTAACAACCGGCGAATCAAGCGCACCAATCATGCTAGTTTCACCGCCACCACCTATATGTAGACCTGACTGAATGAGAACTTTTCCGTTAATTTTTATTTTAGAAAACATAACTAATCCTCCATTCCATAATATTTCATATATGCAACATACGCTTCAAAATACTTACAATAATCAAAGAAAAACTTTTTATCATTTTTTTGAATAATGTATGGAATCAACAGCATTAATTTTGATTTATCTAAAAATTTCTTTACCGTTTTTTCACGACCAGCTTCATAAGCATATTTCACTTGTAAATAGGCAATATCATCTAGCACTCGGGACAAATCTTTATCATTGCTATAATATACTTTACTGTAGATATTATTCACTAAATCTAAAAGGCCACGCAGTTTGCTAGAGGATAATCCTTCAATTTTATATTTACCGTTATTATTTCCTCCAGATTCAACATAGAAAAAGTACAGTCCTTCTTTTCCTTTTACAGTTGCTTTTTTATAATTTTCTTTAACGGTTTCTTCGGCAAATGTACAATCAATTTTCTTTTCGACGCCATTTATTTTTATTGTTCCTAAATTCATCCTTATCCCTCCCGTTTTGAATAAATCAATATTTCTAGAGATGTTAAGAGCTCTTTTCTGTCATTTGGAGAAGTCGCCCATTTATATAGTTGTTGAATTTGATCTTGATTAAGTTTTGTTCTTGCTAGAAGATAGGCAAACCTTGCTAAATTAATTCCTTCTTCTTTTTCAATACGCGAAAGATAATGTAAGATATTGTACATAAGCGACATGCTTTGTGAAGTTTCATATAACTCAAATAGCAATTTTGCCTTTTCTATCACTACATTTTTCTCAAACACATCCCAATTATATAGATTTTTTGGATACCATAAGACAACTTGATTTTTCTCGCCAGTTTTACCTAAATCTTCTAATTCTCCTACCTCAGAAGCCATACGTGAAACTGGATATTTTACAGGATATAATCCAATACCCGCAGATAACGTTAACTTGTCTGAAGCAAAAACACGAAACCGGCGTCTAATATTAATTGCAGCTTTGATCATGTCATCCCACGACCCGATAATAAACAAATCATCACCACCAGCATAGATAACTGTAGCTCGATAATTAGAAAGCACTTCGTTAATCTCATATTTAAAGAATCTGGATAGCAATCTGGATAGCGTCACAGTTCGAGAAATTGAGCGATACTTTGGCGCGATCCCTGCAATAAATGTTGCCCCCAAATTATCCACATCAGCACGAAGGACACCTAGTCGTTTTACACCAAGGTCTCTTTCAGCGTAACTAGCAATCCCTCTATCCGCTGCGCCATGTTCTCTTGAATAATCATAATCACCCATCCAAACATTCGTCGTCGCTATTAATATTTTGTTTATTGGGATATTTTTACTATAAATAAACTGTGTATTAGAATCACTCTTATAAGTAGATACCTGCTCCCTTTTCACACATTCTAAGTGACAATGAAATGGTAAGATTAGCCCTTGTCCAGATGCTTGCGTAACAATAAAATAATCATTATCCAATAACTTAGATGAGATTTTAATGATATTTTCACATATTGGGCACAAATCACCATTTAAATGAATATCACTTCGTAAACATTCTCTACACTCTCGCTGATGGGATAGTTTTGAATGATTTAATTGAATAATTTCTTGATAACTATATTTTTGTGCCTTTTTCGTTGATATTTCTTGACTGAGTGTTGTCCAAAGTGTCTGATAATTACCGTTATTATTCATTAAAGTATTCGCGCTACATGGAACACTACCATAAGCTAAGGACAAATCTGTTTTAAAGTTATCTAAAAACCATTTTCGCACTTCTAGAATAAACGTTTCGGTAATATCTTTGGTTCGTTGCGAATTAGGAAATAGAAAAGTCGCACGTCCACCACCTATGTATAATAAATTCGTCCGGTTTAAAGAAAGCCTTTTCAACAATTCATCTGACAAATGCTCTAGTAAAATTTCGAGATAAAAACTTCTCGCACGTAAACTTTTTAATGCATTTTCGCCACTTATATTGTAAATAAAGTCTTGAATACCACTCATATCAAAAGAAAAAAGCATAAACATTTCTTCATTATAATAGCGAGCAGCTTCTATAGTGAAACACTGTTGATAATTATCGATTTGTCTTTCAGTCAAGTAATCGTATATACATAAAGCTACCGCACTAGTTACCTTACTATGGTCAAATAAGGAAATATCCATCAATTGATTTGTATTTGTTGAACTTGGAATATAGGCCAATAACTGTTCCAAAATCTGAATGACTGAATCAATTGTTGCTTTGTCCAACTGTTCAATCTTTTGAAATAGTTGATCTAAACTTAAACCTAATTTATTATAATCTTCTGGATAATACCATTTTTCTATATCATCAGGAAATTGCGTCGAGCCATCAATAGAAAAACGGAAGGTATTATTTTTTCTGCCTCTATCCTCTCTAACAATATTGAAGATAGATTGTAGCGGTGCATAATGCTGGAAATCCCCCTCTGACTGACTTGCATCAGTAATATCTTTTCTATCAATACCACTTGCAATATTATCAGCAAAATAGGTAATATACGCCGCACTATTTGGATTTAGTTTTGCTTCCTTCAAATGATTACAATGATGGAATAACACACTCTCTTGAATTTCTGGTGAATGGAAAACAGGATACTTTCTTAAAAACTCCCACCCCAGAAAGGAATGATCTTTTCTCATCGGATTTTGAGAAGCACGAAAGACAATTTTTCCGACATCATGCAATAGTCCCGCCATACTTAAGTAATTTTTATTAATCAATATTTCTCACCCCAAACCATCAATCACTTATATTTTTATAATATGACAAACTTCGCAAACTTTGAAGATTTTTTTACAGCGTTTTCACCTAAAATCTGCAATTGTTCGTCATTTACATCATCAGGTAACGTATACACAGTTATTAAACCATATTTAGGTAATTTTTCTGTTAATTCAGCTATGATTCTTTCCTTCACACTACTTCTTTGGATAGGACGTTCATATAAACTATATTGCTTTAGCGTAAACCCCATATCAAGTAATCGCTGCCTAAACTTTCTTGCATCTTTTCTTTTTTCTTTGGTATCTCTAGGCAAATCAAAACATACAAGTAGCATCATTATTCGCCAAACTCCTTTATCCGAGGTAATAACAACTCCGCTGAATGATTCGTTTTTATACATTGAATCAAAGAATTAATCATAATTTCAATTGCATCATCAACTGCATAAATATCTGATTGCACGATACAAGTATGCAGTAAAAAAGTATAAAGCTGTTTTCTAATTGAATAATTGAATGCAACGTGTGCATTTACAAGATGTTCATAAACCCATTCATCTATCATTGCTCGAAATGGTTCTATCAAATCATCCGCTAAATTATAAGGATTTTCAGTTGAACAATGGTGGATACCTAGAGACATTTCTAATCCATGTCTTGCTAATTCTCTTTTTACTGCTGCTCGAAGGATTGCATAACCATAATTAAGACAAGCATTGATATCATCATTGTAGCGGCCTCTAATAAAATGCTTACCAAAAAGTTGATCAAAATAAAGACTAGCTGCATTCGCCTCTTTATTCTCAATATCTCCATCCGTAATCTTTTTGCTCATTTCCATTAAAGTAAGGTACGTTGGGCATTCACCAAAAATATTTTTAATGACTAAAGCTTGATTGCGAATTTTTGCTACAACAATTTTCTTCCAAAGACGATTTTTCGTACGTGTAGTCAAATTAATTTGAGACTGCAATCGTTCAAGACGTTCTGAGTGTTTTGCTTCACCAATAGAAAGCAAGGTCGGCGTAAAACGATAATCACAAAACATCATTCCAATATCTTTTTCCAAACATTTTTGAATTACTTTATTTGAAAAGCAACTATATTTATGTACGAATATCAGCCATACAACATCTTCAAATGGGATAATCTGGGTTGTCTTTACAATACTATTATAAAATTTAAACCCATAATTATTACAGGTTACATAATACCTGTTTTCTACAAAAAGCACATTTTTCATTTTCCACACCGCTTTCTGCAATAACCACCAAATTGTTTTTCTTCTTATCTAAATTTTCAAAATTCAAACAATTTAAATTGATTTGTTTTACCTGTTTATTTCTTCTTGCTTCTGTCCCCTCGTTTACGGGGCATAGTATCGATTTGACTAATGAAGATGATAGACGTATTAAACATGATGTTCTCGTCCCCTATTTACGGGGCATAGTATCGATTTGAACAATAATGAAAGCTTGGATTGTTGAAAATACGTTCTCGTCCCCTATTTACGGGGCATAGTATCGATTACTAAATTACGTGGTAAACGTCTTGTATTCTTTGAATATCTTTAGTTCTCGTCCCCTATTTACGGGGCATAGTATCGATTAGAGTCACTACAGAATGGCTTCACATCAATGTTTATAGCCAAAATTCTTGGTAAAAAAATGGACAAACTGAACATCTAAAATCAAATTTCGTCCAATTTTTTGACGAAAAAAATGAAATAACCCTCTTGATTTATACTTATATAATACCAACAAAACGCTATCATATCAATACATGGGATGAAGTTATTTAATTAATTTCGACACTACAAAAACACTGCAATAACAATGATTTACTCAACAGTCAAATAACATTTACATTCACTGGCGTTGCAAAACCAAAATAATGTTTAATTTATCTCTTTTAGGTATTTTTCCTCAATTTATATTTGAATAACAGCAATTTAAAACCTCTCCATATTTAAATAACTGAACAAAAAATTAAAATTGGGTGATTTTCCATCAAATTTATCCATATTTTTGTTTATAAAAAACAAAAAACTTTATAATAGATCTTGGGGATGATTGAGAAGCTCCTATCCAAGATCTACCATAAAGGAGAAATACATGGATAAGGATATCGTGAATTTGGCGTTTTGGGAATACCCAAAACCACTAAATTCTCTAAATTATTCAGAATCTTCAAGAGAGTTAATATTTACATTCAATCAATTTAAAAAAAAATTCACTTTCGACAAAATCATTCAACTGTTTATTAACAGTGTTGTACAAAATATTACAAGCATCCGAATGATTCACCGCAACTCATCATCAACTCCAGTTAAAGCAATGTTAGGTAATACAGAAATAAGTGCTTCTCAGGTATCGAGATTACTACCCTCTATACCAACAGATGTATTAGCTGAAACCTTCGCAGCTCTTTTAAATCAAATAAAAATTGAAAAACAAGTGACTACTTCTAACACTTTAAGACTTATTGATTCTACAACCATCTCGTTTAGCGCTAAAGCATATGAATGGGCGGAGTTCCGTAAAATGAATCATGGCATCAAGATTCACTTGAACTATTGTTACACAGCAGATAATGGCAGTATGCATCCAGAGTCCTTTACGGTTACCAATGCAAAAGAGCATGATGTGAATCAACTAGAAAATTTGATGGATACACAAGAGGCCACCTACGTGTTTGATAAAGCTTATATCAAATACGATTTGATGGATTACTTTACGGAGAATCAATACTATTTCATCTCTAGATTGAAAGACAATGCCATAGTAACTATCTTAAAAGAGGATATCGCACCACCAGCAGATCAACCTTTTGTCTCTCAGGTAATCGCTGATCAAAGAGTGCAGCTAGGGAAACCAGAAACCTATCAAACCAAAGAATATCGCTTAGTAACTTATCTAGATGACAAAGGAAACATCTATAAATTTATTACCAATAGATTCGATTTATCTCCTGAGAAAATCGCGGAAAGATACAAGAATCGCTGGTAAATCGAATTATTCTTCCGGTATATCAAGCATCAATTTAAGATTACCAAGATGTATTCCACCAAAGAACAGGATGTAAAGAATCAAGTGTACCTCACCTTGATTGCGATATTGTTGTTGGAACTTGTCAGACTAAGAACAAAATCGCCTAATACAATAACAATCATAAAAAGTTATTTTGATATACTAAAATTTGAGTCAGCAGAAAAATTTTATCAAAAAATAAAAGCTATTCACTATTCACCAACATTAAGATAACGTTTAACTGGATTTATGATGAGCGCTTTTAAAATTGTTTAAATTGTATATATCCCCCCGAAAATTCTGGATATGGAGCTTCTCCTACGTGAGCCCTTTTTTAAATTCCAAACAAAAATTAAACAACTTATGTAATTCTAAAATAGTTAAATAATGCAACACTAGTGGAATGTAATATATCCCAGTATCAAAACGTTTCAGCTTTCCGGATTCTGTTAACTTCTTTATTTGTTGGCGAACAGACACCGGCTTTATACCTTGAATATTCAAATCAGACATAAAAATAGGTTCATTGGGCTGATAATTCTCTTCTATATAACAATATACATCGTCCATCAATGCCATCTATTCTCTCTCCCTCTCTGCTACTTTTTTAGAAATAAACCTCTTCAACATTGTTATCATACGTTAATAATCTCAAATTTGCAAAATAAGCAAAACTACTAGATATTAGCATTCCATTAAGCTCAAATTTCCAACCTTTTCCAAACCTCTGTATGATTATATATTCTTTCAGTTTTTGCTTTTTCTCTTGCTATTAGTATCCGTTGCTCATCCAACAGCAAATCTTCTTCCATCTTTTCGAAAATAGCCTCTTTTATAAATTCAGATAAATTCAAACAATTGGCAGTAACATAATCCTTAATGAACTTTTCTTCTTCCTCACTGACATGAAAAGAAATTGTACACATCTTCCATTCCTCCTGTTATTTTCTAAAATCTTTTAATCCTCATCAGTCCACAGGTCATTACAAAAATCATCAATCGTCTGTAAAATCCACTTTACATTATTATTTGCATATTCAACCAAACGATCATATGCATCTGCTAATAACATATTCCACTCCAAACAATACCAAAACATGTATAAATCATCCGCTCTTTTTTGGAAAACACTTCTGATGAGTCGTTCATTGGCCTCATCCACTTCATTAATATATGGTAGAAAAATTAATTCATCACAATATTTTGTTCGAATCTGTTGTAGCTTTAATTTTGCTTGCTCATTTGCTACATCACCAGCCACATATTTCCAAAGTATTCGATTTATTTCTCCAGTAATATTTCGGTATTGCTTCACCTTTTTTCCTGGTCTAGAATAAATATTCCATGATTGAAATAGCTTTTCATTCACCTTCTGACAATCAAGATAATATTGCGCACTATAATTTTTTCTTCTCACTTCAGGCCAATACATCACATCAGGTATATTTTCTTCTATCAAATAATGTTGATGATAATCCCCATGCAAAATCATTGCATAGAATTCCATTGAAATTTCTTGCCCATCCATTTTTTGCAATAATTCCGACATACCATTTAACGGAATAATAAATGCCAAACAATCTATACGAATCGCCATGAGCCTATCATAAATATACACACTTCCTTGGCCAGGTGCACAATGTTGAAAGAGTTGGATATCAGTCAAATACGTATCAGAGAAAATTTCAAACAATGGGGTTAAATAACAATACTGCCCATCTAGCACATATATTTGTTCTAAGTGATTAATCTGATGTTGCAAAACAGGTATCTTTTCCGCATTTCGTTGACAATTTAAAAACGTCATCAATAATTTCTCATAACGATTTTCTAATTGAGTCTTTCTGTTAATTGCTTTCAAAAACTCCTGAACTAAATCCTTGCCTTCAAATAGGACTTGATATTTTTTTAAAGCCTGCAGATAAGCCTCTCGTTGAACAGGGTGTATCAACAATTCTTCCTTTAACCATTTTTCTATATTCTTTATTTGACTTACTTGTTCTATTTGATTGCTACGTTCAAACTCTCTTTGCAAGTATGATAAGTAATCTAAAAAGTCAATAAAGTAAAGATGATTGTGTAATTCATCTAAAATATCACGCGTTTCTTTTTGAATCTCTGTAAAATTATCTGGTAAGTGTAAACGTAAATAGTCTTTAAAATACACAATTCTGGTCCAATCAGTTCTTGCAAGTACCATCGCTTGCACCTCAAATCATTATTTTGTATAAAAAATTATAGCATACAAAGATTTCCCTGAACATGACTTTAAAAGCACGCTATTATATTCGCATAAAAAATATTGCTGTAAAATTTTCTGTTGAATTTACAGCAGATTGAGATATACTCACACTTAGAAGGAGGCTGATTGATATGCCTAATATTAAACCAATTTCTGACTTACGGAATTACAATAATGTATTGAGTGATGTAACAGTAGGCGCCCCTGTTTTTCTGACCAAGAACGAACAAGTTAAATAGACCATTTTAGACATGAAGGATTTTGAAAAAACGCAAGCGACCATTCGGCTGATAAGCGACGAAAATCGGGTGAAGAGAAAGGCTGGCTAGCACTAGAAACTGTGGAGGAGACACTCGGCATTACTCATGAATAAGTTATATTTATCAGAAGAAGCACAAATTGACTGAGCTGAAATAAAAGCATTTATCTCAAAATAATTAGAACTCCATCTGCTGCTCAGTGAGACTTATTACAATTTTACAGACACATGCCCAAGCAGGAACACCACTTTCAGCGATTACCGATATCGAAATTGATTACCGTTTTATTGTAAGTGGAAACTATCTTAACTTTTACCATACCTATGGAAAAGAAGTCTATGTAGACCATATACTATATTCCAAATGTGACTATCTGCGAATATTATTTCAGAACATTCCAAATGACGAGACAAAATAAATATCAAATGAATTGCTTGACAACTCTTTTGATGCTATATTATAGAAAAGAAGCAATCCTGGCACCCCGGGGGCTTGAACTCCCTGTGCTGACG
>JAEWFE010000067.1 GCA_023389005.1 Bacillota bacterium | reverse complement strand
GTGCTGAATGCCTTTGTAGATGGTACGATTCCAAATATTCAACGTGAAGGTCAAGAAATTTTTGATTCTCTATTGAAATATAATGATGAATTCTTCTTATTAAAAGATTTTGAACCTTATTGTAAAGTTCAAGAACAAGTCAGTCAAGATTATTTAGATCAAACAAAATGGCGTAAGATGAGCTTGACGAATACTGCAAAATCTGGTATCTTCTCTGCTGACTATACAGTAATGAAATATGCTGAAGATATCTGGCAAATCGAACCAGTGAACCTTCATAAGGAAAAGAGGAATTAAGATTTTGGAGATTTTTTACAATCCTTGGTCCAGTAAATATAAACGACCATTTGGAGCAGTTGAAGAAGGAAAAGTTGTTAGCTTCACGATACGTGTGAGTGGGCTTGATGTGCACCGTGTTAGTTTAGCCATTCATAAAGATGGGCATGAGAATCAGCAAATTGATATGCACTTGGTTGGTAAAGATCTTTATCAATGCCAATATCAATTAGGAAAAAATGCCGGTCTCTACTACTATTCATTTGAGATTATTTATCAAGAAAATGGCCAAGCTCGTAGCGTCTATTATGGTTCTAATGAGCTTGGGGGTGTCGGTCAAATTTATGATTGCGCCGAAGCTGTTTGGGATTATCAACTAACTTGCTTCAATCAAAAAGACGCAGCACCAAAATGGTATCGTGAAAGTGTCTTTTATCAAATCTTCCCTGATCGTTTTTATAATGGCAATGAGAATGGTGTAATTAATCAACCAAAACCAAATAGTTTCATCTATGGGCAAACGCAAGATGAACCCATGTATATCAAAAATTCTGATGGGGAAGTAGTTCGTTGGGATTTTTATGGTGGTAATTTAAAAGGGATTATGAAGAAAATTCCTTACCTGAAAAAATTAGGTGTGAATGCTCTTTATCTGAATCCGATTTTTGAAGCACGTAGTAACCATCGCTATGATACTGCCGATTATTTCAAAATTGATTCTGTTTTAGGAACTGAAAAAGATTTTGAATTACTAGTGAATGAGTTGCATAAAAATGAGATGCACTTGATTTTAGATGGTGTCTTTAGTCATGTGGGCCGTCATAGTCAATATTTTAACTATGATGGTGCATACGGCAAACATAATGGAGCTGCACGAAATCCACATAGTTTGTATTTTAGTTGGTTTGAATTTGATCATTATCCTGATAGATATCGCTCATGGTGGGGCATAAAGGATTTACCGCAAATCAATAAAGAAGATGAAAGTTTTCAAAATTTTATTTTTAAAGCAGATGAAAGTGTTGTTGCTCATTGGTTGGACAAAGGAATTGATGGTTGGCGTTTAGATGTCGCTGATGAACTTCCTGATGAATTCATTCAAGGGATTCGCCATCAATTGAATCATTTTAAAGATAAAGTATTGATTGGTGAAGTATGGGAAGATGCCTCTAACAAGGTTTCTTATAACACGCGCAGAAAATATATTCTAGGGGATCATTTACACAGTGTCATGAATTATCCGTTTAGAGATGCAGTATTAGCGCTACTAAACCATCAGAAAACACCAAAACAAATTGCGCATCGCTTTATGCAGTTATATGAAAATTATCCTCGTGATATTTTCTATAATTTGTTTAATAATTTAGGGACACATGATACCGAACGAATTGCGACAATGCTTCATGAAGATGTGAAAAAATTGGAACAAGCTGTGGCGATGATGATGTATGTACCAGGTGTGCCATGTGTATATTATGGTGATGAGGCTGGTTTAACTGGTGGAAAAGATCCGCAAAATCGTAAATTCTATCCATGGGAAAACGTCAATGAAGCAAGTTATCAAATTTATCATCGTTGGATTAGTCATCGTAATGCGCAACAAGTGTTAGTCGATGGCGAGTTCTCACTTTTTTACGATGAAAATATTTTTGGCATTGTGCGATATAATCAGAAAAAGATGAGTATCCTTCTTCTCAATCTTTCTTCTGTCAATCAAACCGTGAAGTTAGAACAACTGACTACCTTAAACCTTCCGGATGAACAGTTAATAATCTTTGAAAAATTAGTGGGCGATGTGGTGTTATTGCCACATACAACTGAATTTATTACGAAATAATCTTTTCAACCTTTGAAAACGCGATGTTAGTGCTTGTTTTCAAAGGTTGTTTTTGTAATCATTGACGTTACAACGATATTTGCTTATACTTAATTCGAGGTGAAAAGTATGCAGATTTCTAGTCGGTTTACGATTGCCATTCACACTTTGACTTGTATTGGTATTTTTCAAGATGAGCATAAGATAACAAGTGAATTCCTTGCTAGAAGTGTGAATGTGAATCCAGTTATTATTCGAAAAGTTTTAGGACAATTAAAAAATGCGGAATTGGTGCAAGTTCAGCGTGGTTCAGGCGGTGCAACTTTAGCAAAACCACTTGTTGAAATCACCCTATTAGACGTTTTTAATGCTGTTGAAAGTATTGAGAATCACCAATTATTTAATTTTCATGATCAACCCAACCCAGATTGTCCAGTTGGAAGAAATATGCATCAGGTATTGGATAGTCGATTATTTGAGATTCAAAAAGCGATGGAGCTAAAAATGGAGTCTATGACACTAGAAGATATTTTAGATGATACAAAAGCGTTGATAGGAAAAAATTAGTAATCTTTTTTACACTTTTCAAAGGAATAACTAGTGTAATGGGGTGTCATTGTAATGAAATTATGGCAATATGTAGGGAAAAAAGTAAAGGTTGTATTAAAAGATAATACTGTAGTTATTGGTGTAGTAGAAGACTAGAATGACGGTTATACACTTGATGGATATGATGAAATTATTATTGAATTTTATGCATATGCTGAAAATGAAATTGTATCAATAGAAGTGATTGATTAACTATGAAAAAGGATGATGTAGATGGCAGGTCTTAAATTATGAAATTACTTACGTGAAAATGTAGAAGTGATAGATACTAAAGGAAGAATTTATAGAGGTTATGTCTATGATTTTGTAGATGAAGTCGACAATGAGGAAGAAGATGAGATAAATATTGAGCTTATCAATCGAAAATTCGACGACCCACTAGAAATTACCTTATATGAAAGCCAAATCAAAAAAATATTAAAGTAGCGCTTAGTATTTACTAGGTGCTTTTTTGTGGTTCAGTAATTTTTCGCCGCTTACAATATTCATCTAGAAGTCTTTAAACAAAAGCTTAGGGTATTATCGACAAATTTTTATTGAATTTCTTGGTTGTAACTATTGACATTACAACTAAAGCGAGTTATATTCTTGTTGTAACGAAAGATATTACAACGATTTGGAGGAAATATTGATGAAATTAATGGTTATCGGATCAAATGGAAAAGCTGCGAAAGAAATTATTAAAGAAGCAAAAAGTCGTGGTTTAGAAGTAGTTGGTGTCGCACGTTCAGCTAATCAGAATGAAGGAATTGCATTTATTCAAAAGGATTTATTTGATTTAACTAAGGAAGATTTAGCCGATGTGGATGTAGTAATTGATGCATTTGGTGCTTGGACGCCTGAAACTTTACC
>JAEWFE010000065.1 GCA_023389005.1 Bacillota bacterium | reverse complement strand
CCTTCTGATTCTTTCACTGCTAAAATTGTATGAATCATTTCGGTTGCATGAGCGCCAACAATCACTGCGCCTAGAATTTGTTGATATTTACCTTCAATAATAATTTTGACAAAGCCATTTGTTTCTTTACTCGCAATTGCCTTACCATTACTTGCAAAGGCCATTTTCTTGACTTGAACATTTTCATAGCATTCTTTTGCTTGTTCTAAACTTAAACCAAAACTTGCGACTTCTGGTTGAGTATAAAGACAACGTGGGATACTTGTTTGGTCAAGTGTATGTTTATCTTTATCACAAATTGCTGCCACTGCACATAAACCTTCCGCACTAGCTGCATGTGCTAATTGATAACCACCTACTAAATCACCAATGGCATAAACATGTGGTTGACTTGTTTGATAATGGCGATCGACTTTGACAAAGCGTTTGCGTTCATCTAATTCAAGTCCTAATTGTTTGGCAAGTGTTAAATCGGCTCGCCGTCCAGTTGCTACCAATAATTTTTCAAATGGAACAACGGCTTCATCTAAAACAACTGCATCTTTCTTAACTTCTGTAATTTTCGCTTGCGTATAAATTTTAATACCCATTTTTTGAAGTTGAGACTTAACGACTTTACGCGCTTCTTCGTCTTCGGTTAATAAAATATCTGGTGCAACTTCAATCAAGGTCACTTCACTACCTAATGGACGCATCGCAAAAGCTAATTCTACTGCGATAACCCCACCACCGATAATGGTTAATTGTTTAGGAAATTCTGTTTGTTTGAAGAAAGTATCGGTTGTAAGATAATCTGCTTGATCTACGCCATTAATTGGTGGCACAAAAGGTGAGCTACCTGTTGCTAATAGTAAATCTTGATAACCAATTTCCTTGCCATTCACCATTAATTTGCCATTTTCAAAGCTTGCTTCGCCTTCGATATAGTCTACGCGATTTGCTTTAAATAGTTCGTGAATGCCACCTTGTAATTTCTTTACTACTTGATCTTTTCTAGCAACTAATTTTGGAAATTCAAAGCTTACTTCTTGTTTTGCAAATCCAAATTTTGCTGCTTCTTGGCCTGCTAGTACCCAATGTGCATGTTGGATATAAGATTTGGATGGAATACAACCTACATTTAAGCACGTTCCACCGATTTGGTTTCGTTCAATAACTGCGGTCTTCTTTCCATTTTGGGCTGCTTTGACTGCCGCTACATAGCCTCCAGGTCCAGAGCCTATCACGACTAAATCATAACTGGTCATTTAAAATCCCCCTTTCAGTTGACACTTGCATGTCGCAACACCCCTTTCTTCTCTTTACACTTTAGTATAAGCAAATACCGTTCCAACCTTTATTAAGCGCTTAGATTTTCACAATATTTTAAGTCATATATACTGAAATATAGGTAAATAAACGTTTTTGAAAGTAATTTTTTCACAATATTTCGTTCGGATTATAAGCGTTTTCATTTTGTATCGTTCCTTCGATACAAAATGTCTCAAAGTGTCTCAAAATGCTTCTCTTCCATCACTTTATATAGACAAAAAACAGGAGCACCTACATAGCGCTCCTGTTTTTCATTCTCAATATTCTATATGATATTCTTTTATTTTACGATAAAGTGTTGCTCTTGAAATTCCTAAACTTTTTGCTGCATTCGTTACATGATAATGTTGAGATTTTAAAGCTTTCATTATTTCTTCTTTTTCTTTGTTTTCAATCGTTTCTTGCGGTCTTGTTTCTTTTTCTGAAAGTCTACCTAACGTAATTAATTCTAAAATTTGTTCATTTGTAGGTTCTTCTTCTGCATAAAAAATATAGAGTCTTTCTAAAAAATTATTAAACTCACGAATATTGCCCGGCCAATGATACATTCGTGCTGTTTGTAGCAAACGTTCTTTCCAATTAATTTCCCATTGGCGCTTTTCACAGAAACGATCTACTAAAGGAAGCAAATCTTCTAAACGCTCCCGTAATGGTGGAATGCTTAGTTTTCCTACATAAATTCGATAAAATAAATCTTCACGAAATTCCTTAGCAAGGACACGTTTCCTTAAATCCTGATTACTTGCGCTGACGAGTCTAAAATCAACTGGTTGTGGTTGCCCATTCAATGGTACTACTTGCTTTTCTTCTAAAACGCGTAGTAAAGCCGTCTGCATCTTCCAAGGCATACTATCAATTTCATCTAAAAACAATGTTCCACCATTCGCTTGTAATATTTTCCCTACATGACCTTCTTGATTTGCACCGGTAAAAGCGCCTGGTGCATAACCAAACAACTCACTTTCAAGCAAGGTATCACTAATCGAGCCACAGTTTACGGTAATTAACGGCCCTTGACGATATGGACTATTCATATGTAATGTTTTGGCAATCACTTCTTTCCCACTTCCGGATTCACCATATACGTGAACAGGCACTTTACTTTGCGCTAATTTTTGCACTTTTTTCAAAAATTGTTGGTACGCTGTATTTCTGCTCGGCACACCTACATAATGAAATTCGTTTTCCTCCGATAGTTTTTTATACAACTTGTAGCAATAACCCACCAATGCATTGTTAAAGATAATTTCTCTTTCTTCATATAACAAATCACGTGGTAACTGGCCTTGGATTTCTTGATTCATTTCGAAATAATCTTGATATTCATCGGGAACGTAAACAATCCGCTTATGTAAGTCACAAATAATTTCATGGTCCAAATTTTTACCGGCATATTGTAATAAAGCCATTTTTTGATTGAGCTCTTCACGAATATAAGCATTACTAATCCGTTGTGTAATAGTCGTTAAAAACAACATCGCTTCTTGAACTGAATTATTATTATAAGTAGAAATATCTAAAATACCAATCAAATCTTGATTTGAATCGAAAATTGGCGCTGCAGCACAACTCCATCGTCTAGAGGCAATCGCATAATGATCATCTAGAGACATAAACTCTGCTTGTTTATTTTCTAACGCCATACCAATGGCATTAGTTCCCACATCTAATTCAGACCAACGACTCCCTACATTAAAATAAATTTCGTTCGCATAACTTTTGGCTTGATAGTTTCCTTCTCGCCACAGAATCGTCCCTTTTTCATCTGTTAATATAAAAATAGGTTGTTTAATATGCATGATTTCTTTAAAATGCTTACTCTCATTCTTTACGAGATGGATCAAAATTTGATGTTGGCGTTGACATGATTTTAACTCATTTTCTGTTAAAACAGTTTTAGGCTTTACCAAGTATGGATTGACTTGTTCGTTATAGCATTTACGCCATGAAGAAGCAATTCTATCTGGTAAGGATGTCAAAATTTCTTTATCGCCATTAACAAATCTTCTCCAAGTATCTACTTGCATGAAACTCACCTTCTTAAAACGCTTTCAATTATCTTTCGAAAACATCATTCCTACGTCTAGCATAATACAACTTTGTGAAAAAATCAATGTATACACTAAACGAAAAAGGAATGAAAAAGTTATGCTACTATTTATAAAAATCTATATCTATTATATTTTTAAAAGGAATACTTGTTTGATTAGCTAACAAAATCCGTTTTCTTTTAAAATCTATTTTTGATATTTTTTCACATAATTCATTGATTTTCCCTTTATCTTTACCTTCCTCTTCTTCAAAATAGTTTATTTTAACTTCTTGATTCTTATCATCTAATTGCGATAATTCATTTATCTTAAAATCCAGCTCAAATAATTGATCTTCTGCAAGAAATGGTCGTAAATCATATTGTATCCCTTTCGTAGCAATTGCCTCAGCAAAACCATTTAAAGCTGCAAATGGGGCAAATTGTGCTGCCCGATGATCTAAAGACATTGGAAAAACCGGAAAGTATTTTTGATAATGCTTTTGATAATTACATAGACTACTCATTTTTTATGTCCTCCTATTTGATCATTGCGCATTCTCGCGGTGGAATAATCAAGTAAGGATGATGCCTTTAAAACTGCATTATCCCCATAGCGCAAACGTACATCTAATAAAGCCTCCGTTAGCCGTTCTTCTCTTACAAATTTTTCAGTCTGTCCATCTTCATAAGCCGCTAACGAATCATTCACAAATAATGAAAGCTGTTGGGTCGATTGTGCCTGGGATTTTGGAAAAACCTCATGAAACTGAATAGAAACTCTACGAATATATACGTTAGGCTGAATGATTTGAGAAAATAATTGACTAGCCGCTTGAATGAGTTTTTGACTTGATTGGGTCGCGTAAGGTAAAGCAATCGTTCCTTTGGCTCCTTTAGGCATTGGTGTTTCTTCACCCATTGCTTGATATCTTAAACTAAGAGAAAGATGCGTTGTCACTAATTGTTCTTTGACTAACTGAGCACTCAATTTATCAACCATTTCCTTCACGATTAAGTAAGTTTCTCCTATTTCATAGGCACGAAATAATACTTGGGAGCTACTGATGCTATGATTTTTTGCTTGATAATTTTTGATAGCTGCCATGGTACACGTTTCAATTCCAAAAGCATGATCAATGAGGAGTTCAGCTTGAATCCCAAATTCCTTAAATAAACGCTTGGCATTCAGTATCTGGTCATCCTTAGCGAGTGCACACTTTGCAATATCTGCCATCGTATATAATCCTAACTTGGCTAAACGCTGACTAATCCCACGTCCAATCCGCCAAAAATCAGTCAATGGTTGATGATGCCACAATTGTTGTTGATACCTTTCTTCATCAAGAAAAGCAATCCTCACGCCATGCTCATCAGCTGGTACTTTTTTAGCTAAAATATCCATCGCTACTTTTGCTAAATATAGATTTGTTCCTATACCTACTGTAGCAGTTATGCCAGTCGTTTGGACAATATCCTTAACAATTGTTTCAGCTAAAAGATGAGGATTATCCTGATATTGATGCAAGTAAGGCGTTACATCCATAAAAACCTCATCAATGGAATACACATGGATATCTTCTGGTGCAACATACTTAAGATAAATTTGATAAATGCGTGCACTATAATCAATATACAGCTGCATCCTAGGTGGTACGACCATATAATCCAGTTTCAAATAGCTATTCTTAGTTAACTCCTTTAAACTAACTGAATGATTAGCAAAACGATGATTTGGTGCTAATTTTTGTCTTTGTTGATTTATCTTTGCTACTTGCTCTTCAACCATAAATAATCGCGGACGTCCACCAATCCCAAAACTCTTTAATGCTGGTGTGACTGCTAAACAAATGGTCTTAGAAGATCTAGAAGTATCCGCTACTACTAAATTAATATCTAATGGATTCAAATGACGCTCTACACACTCTACAGACGCATAAAATGACTTTAAATCAATGGCTAAATAATAATTCATTACCCTCACCGCTTATACGAATATCTGTTCTCTATAAAATAGAATAGCGTATTTGGGACGATTTGACTAGTATTATTTCTTTTTAAAACAAATAAAATAGGACAAAAATGGTCAAAACACCAAAACTGTCCTATTTTTTATAATATTAAATAATTTTTATATGTGTAAATGGATAATATATACCACACGCTTTTCCTAAAATTTGTTCACTAGAGACCGTACCAAATGAGCGGCTATCTTTTGAAATACGACGGTTATCCCCTAAGACAAAATAGCTATCCCTACCTAGTTTCTCTACTCCAAGCAAATCATCTAAACTAAAATCATTCATATCATAGTATAAGGATTGCTCTTTTTTGGAAAGATGACTGTCTTTAAAATATTCTTTTACCGGTTTATCATTAATATACAATTGTTGCTTTTTATAGGCTAACTTTTCTCCAGGTAAGGCAATCACCCGTTTAATATAGGTGGTTCCTCCTTCTTGAAAAACAATCACATCAAAACGTTTAATTTTGGTCAAGCGTTCTACTAAAATCATATCACGATTATCTAACAGCGGATTCATTGAATTACCTTCTACCATCATGGGAATAAAAATAAACCCTCTTAAAACTAAAGCTATCCCTAAACTAATAAGTAAGTATTTAACTAGTAGCAAAAAAGAATCAAGATATTTAGTTGGTATCATTTTTTAATTCCTCTTTTAACTGTGTTACTGCTTTTTGATAGCTTAAGTCTTCTTGTAAGTATTTGCTAAAAATCAGCGCATTCACTTTTTCCAGTGTTTCTTGATCTAGTTTGCCAGATACGGGTAGTTTTTCTTCTGTTTGGATTTTTTTCAGCGCTTGAATATAAGATGCGTCAAAGTCTTTACTATCTATTTTAATGCCTAAAAACGCAAATAATTCACAAATTTCTTGTTTCTCTTTAGAAGATAGCCCCTCTTGATTATTGAGCTGATTATTAAAAGTATTCAATTGCTGAGCCGTTGGTAAGGCAACCAAGACATCGGGTGATAGACCTTTTTTATGCACCCAATTTCCTTTAGGGGTTAACCATTTTTGCGTACTTAGCTTAATCTCGGAATCTTCATCTAGGCTACTTACTAGCTGAACGGTTCCCTTACCAAATGTTTTTTGTCCGATGACCGGAATATTAGCACTTTCTTTTAAAGCAGCCGCAACTAATTCAGCAGCCGAGGCAGTCTGTCCATCTACTAAGACAACAACAGGTTCTTGCACTTTAAAGCCATGATCTAGTTTAGCATTGGCTTTATCCACTTGGGTCACTTGATTTTTTTCAGCAAATTTTACGATTGTCTGTCCATTTTTTAAAAACATGCTAGCTACTTTTTCCCCTTCATCAAGCAGGCCACCGCCATTTTGACGTAAATCAAGAATAAAAGCCTTCACGTGTTGTTTGCGTAATGTTTTGATTTCATCTTGCAAATCACGGCTAGTCTGCACCCCAAACGTATCGATATGAATGGATGCAATTTGGGGATTATTTGCATCGATTTGACTCTTCACAGCAGATAAATGGACCGCCTTTCGAGTAATTGCTTTTTGAAAGACTTGTTGCCCACGTTTTAATTGCAAATGAACAACCGTATTTTCCTTCCCTTTAATTTGTGAAACAACTTCATCAATGCTCAAATCTTTGACTGGTTTTTCATCTACTTTTTCAATAATATCGCCTTTTTGCAATCCTGCTTGTGCGGCTGGTGTACCTTTTTTCGGTTGTTCGACAATGGTTACTTGGTTATCTAAAATACTCACCACTGCGCCAATCCCCACAATTTGATTACTTAATTTATCATTCAAAGCGGTTTTTTGCTCACCATCTAAAAGTGTCGTATAAGGGTCATCCAGTGAATCTAGCATGCCTTTGATGGCTCCCTGGGCTAATATTTTGCGATTCACCTTATCATAATAGTTATCTTGAATTTGCTGATAAACCTGATTCACCTTAGCCAACTGCGGATCGGTTTGCTGGTTTTCTAATAAATAGACCACACTTCCTCCAATGGCTGCTGAAATAATGGCTACAACTCCTAATGATACGACCTGTTTTTTTGAAAATTTCATAGGTATACTCTCTTAATTTTATTTTGTTGAGTCAATTATAGCATACTTTCTATCTGCATGAAAAAAAGGAGAACAACTCATTCCCCTTTTTTATTGGCATTCTTCTTCATATTGTGCCCAAAACGCATCAAATAGGCTCATATTAGATAAATAATCCGTGTTCATTTCTAAATAAGATGACACCTCATGATAGTCTTGGCTATGTTTAGGAAACTGGATATCTTCACTCGCCGCTGTTGCAAATAGTTGTAACTCATCTAGATGACTAGGGCCTTTTTTACTCATTA
>JAEWFE010000053.1 GCA_023389005.1 Bacillota bacterium | reverse complement strand
CCATCGCCAATTTTTTTACTATTAATATTTCGATTGATTTTCGCTTGAATTAACCCGGTGATGACATCCACACCCATTAAAAGTAAAATAAAAATCAGCCATACTAAAATCTGACCATAATCATCTGCCATCAACTGCTTCATCCAATAAATAATTTGCATATTTTTCACCCTTACTTTCCTTTAAACAATCATGAGACTAAACAACGTTGTCATCTATAATAACGAAGAAAGTAAGTTAAACGTCAAAAAAAAAAAAAATCAACTTACCTTAAAAAAGATAAGCTGATTGTAAAATTTTAGTTTTGACCATAGTACGCATTAGCTCCATGTTTACGATAATAATGTTTATCTAACAAATATTGGTCAATTCTAGCAATTTTAGGGCTTAATTGTTCAGTAATCGTTGCCATTTTAGCTACTTCATCTAATACAATGCTATTTTGAACAGCCTTAGTGACATTTTCTCCCCAAGTAAATGGACCATGACCACTCACTAGAACTGCCGGACAAGCAAGTGGATCCAACTGTCTTTCTTTAAAAGTTTCAACAATTACATCACCCGTTGCCTCTTCATAACGCTGGTTAATTTCCTCTTCTGTTAAGTCACGTGTACAAGGAACATTGCCGTAGAAAGTGTCCGCATGTGTTGTACCATAAGCAGGAATATCACGTTTTGCTTGGGCCCATTGAACGGAATGAACAGAATGTGTGTGAACAATCGCACCAACTGTTGGAAATTCACGATATAATACAACATGTGTAGGTAAGTCAGAAGATGGACGTAAACTATCCTTTTCTAATAAATTTCCTTGTAAATCAGTCACTACCATATCGTCAATTTTCATTTTTGCATAATCAACGCCACTTGGTTTAATGACGATAACACCTAATTCGCGATTAATCTCGCTGACATTTCCCCAAGTTAATTTTATTAAACCTTCTTTTGGCAATTGCTCATTGGCATAAAAAACACGTTCTTTCATTTCTTGAATTACTTTTTCTCTATCCATGATATTGGGCCTCCTGCATTTTTCCTAAGATAAATGATTTTGCTTTCTTGATTTCTTCTGCCGGACGTTCACTTGTTTCGCTCCACATTTCGATTACCATTGGACCGTTATAATTTAATTGTTTCAAAGTTCTAAAGCAGCCGACAAAATCTACACAGCCTTCTCCAAATAGGACTTCCTTAAATTTACCAGGGAAGTCTTTTGTTACTGCCAAAGTGTCTTTTAAATGAATTTGATTGATATGACTAAAGCCAATTTCTAGTTCATGCGCTACATCATTTTCACCCCAAGCAGAAAGATTTCCTAAATCAGGATATACTTGTAAATAAGGAGACGATACTTGAGATTTAATCTTTAAAAATTTAGAAATAGAAGAAATAAATGGATCGTCCATAATTTCAATCGATAAAACAATTCCTTTTGCCGAGGCAAGCGAGACAGCTTTTTGTAAATTCTCTAAAAAGTATGCTCTCGTCGTAACATCTTTCTCTTCATAATAAACATCATATCCTGCTAGTTGGATACTGCGAATACCTAAATCCAAAGCTAATTGAATGGCTTTTTCCATAATAATCATTGCTTCTCGGCGAATTTTTTCATCATGTGAGCCAAAAGGAAAACGACGATGGCCACTTAAACACATAGATAAAATCGGTATTTGTGTATCGAAAATAGCCTGGCGTACTTCTGCTCTTTCATCTTGCGTCCAATCTAGACGAGATAAGCGTTCATCTGTTTCGTCAATGGATATTTCAACAAATTCAAAGCCCAACTCTTTAGCCATCATTAACCGTTTGCGCCAAGTAATTCCTTTAGGGAGTGCTTTTTCATAGATTCCTAAAAGCCCCATATTACTCACCCCAAATTCGTTTAATCTCAGCCATAAAATCTAGTGCTGCTTGACGTGGATTTTCTGCTGCAGTAATGCCTCGCCCTGTAATAAAGGTATAAACATCAATACCTTCAAATAATTTCAATGTATCCACATTTAAACCACCTGTGACAGATACTCTAAATCCCATCTCAATTAATTTTTTGACCTTGGTTAAATCTTTTTCACCCCAAGTTTCACCTGCAAGTAATGCATCTCGACTTTGATGATAGATTGCTTGACTAATTCCAGCATCTAACCATTGTTGGGCTTGTTCATAAGTCCAATCTCCATATAATTCTACCTGTACTTCAGAGATTTCTTTTGCAGCCGCTTTCATTGTTGGGATGGTCGCTGCACAAATAACCGTCATCCAATCGGCCCCGGCATTTGCACAGTTTCTTGCTACGGTAGTTCCCGCATCTGCACATTTTGTATCTGCTACAATTTTTTTATCTGGAAATAATGCTCTAAAACTTTTAATCGTTGTATCACCAGTTTGTAACAAAAGAATTGTTCCCGCTTCGATAATATCTACTACATCGCCAACATTTTTAATATCAGCTAAAGCGCTTGGTAAATCTGAATGATCGCATGCAATCTGTAAATTTGGTCTTGTCATTTCTTATTCCTCGTTTCTTTTGAAAATCATCAAGCAAGGAAAATCCTCACTTGATGATTCGGCAATTATTTGATAAATCTAGCAGCTAAATCCGTTTCTCTTACTCGGTCTGTAATTTCTTTTGGTGACATTACATTCTTAACACCGATAACTGTTACACCTTTTTCCTTTGCATGATCAAACATGTTTACAAAATTCATTGGTGTAAAGACTACATCATAGTTTTTAGCTGTACTTTTTCCTTCTGCAATTGCACAGTGATGAATATTGGTAATTTTAAATCCTTCTGCCTTAAGTGCTTTTTCCACACTTCTCATCATCATTAAACTTGTTCCTGAACCATTTGCACATGATACTAATACTCGCATTTTATATTCCTTCCTTTCGCTTGACGCATTTAAAATTTCATCTTAAGGGGGATTATGAGCCATCCCCCAGTTATTAACATTTACGCTTTTTGTGCTTTATACTCTAAATAAGCGTCATAATCATCTACAATTAAGAAGTAACCTTTAGGATCTGCACGATATTGTAATTGTGGAATCGCTAATAGTAAGACAATGACTAAAGCCACACCGATAAATCCTAAGAACTTCATCGCTACCGTAATTCCTGGCCATACAGTTGCCCAGTCAAACATACCAATATAGCCACCAAATTGTGATAAACCAACCCATGAAGCAATTAATGCCGAACCTCCGACTTGAATTAAGCCAGAAATGAATGGGAAGATCATCGCTGCTTTGATACCACCGCGGTTATTAGAAAATACTGCAATAGCGGCGTTGTCAAAGAATAATGGGATAAATCCTGCAACGACAACCGTTGGTGATTTCAATAAGATAAGTAGCATAATCATCACAAATTGTCCTAATGCACCAAATAAGAATCCTACAGTCACTGCATTTGAAGAACCAAAAGCAAAGGTTGCTGCAATATCAATACCTGGAACCGCACCTGGTAACAATGTGTTTGAAATACCGTTAAATGAATCTGTTAATTCAGCAACGAAGGTACGTACCCCCAATTGTAAGATAGCTAAGTAAACCGCAAACATTAATGAAGTCTGTAAAATATAGAATAAGAAACTTTGACCCGGTTGCATGAATCCTGCTTTAAGCAAGTAATCTTGACCTAAAACTAGCAAAATAATACCGAAGAATAAAAGCATTAAGATTGAAGTTGCTACCATATTTTCATTGAACATTGATAAAAATCCTGGTAACTCAATATCTTCTAAACGTTTATTAGATTTATTCTTTTTGAAGCGTTCAGACAACTTAGCAAATACATAAATACCAAACATTTGTTGGTGAGCAACGGCAAATCCTGCACCTTCAGTTAAATCTTGGCAAATATCTACTGTCAAATTAGAGCCCACAGCCCAGTAACAACCTAAAATTAAGCCCATAACTAATAATACTTCAATTCGACCAAGTTGTGGGAAACAAAATAGCAATAACCAGAATGCTGTGGCTGCTTGTTGTACTTGAACGTTACCGGTTGTGAAGACTGCACGTAATTTGGTGTATTTTCTAAAACGAACTAATAGAATATTAAAGATAAATGCAATGAGCAATAAGAGCATTGTATCACCAAATGTACGTCCAAAAGTTTTTTCAATTCCTTCAGTGACCGCATTTTGTCCAAAATATGGGTCAGTTACCATCGCATGCAATTGAAAACGATCTTTCAAACCTACTAAAATTGGACGGAAATTATTAACCAAGCCGCCAGAACCAACTGTTAAAATCAGATAACCAACTGTTGCTTTTAAGAAACCTGAAATTGATTCATATAGTGGTCGTTTTAAAAGCACATAACCCACAAATACAATCAACCCGATTAAAAATGCTGGTTGTGTCAAAATGTTCTTTGCAAAATAAGACCAAATGACTAGTAAAATATCACCAATTTTTTCCATTTTCGGATTCCTCCTCGAATTTAAATATTATATTTTTTCATTATTGCCAGGTAATCATCCATGGTTTGAATCGTTAACAAATCATCGACTAAGCCATCTGTCATTAACATTTCTGAAAGATTAGCGATATTTTGCATATGTTCTTCCCCATTTTTAGCGGCAAGTGTGAAGAAAAGCTTGGCCTGCTTTTCTTCATTGCCTTCTTCAAAATAAACTTTTTCTGGAAGAATGGTAAAACCAATTCCAGTACCTAATACACCTTGATTGTTAGCAGATGAGTGAGGCATGGCTACATTAGGAATAATCACTATATATGGTCCATACTCATGAACATCACGAATAACTGATTGAATATATTCATCGGTAATTAAGCCTTTTTCTTTTAAGACTTCACCACTGATTTCAATCGCTTCTTCCCAATTTTTTGGATGTTTTTCCGTGATATTAATTAGTTGGTTATCATAAAAATATTTCAACATTGCTAACAGCCCTTTCAATTATAAGAATGATGGGAATGGAGTATCATTTTCTTGAACGAAGCAATCTGAGAAGCCACGATCAAAATTAAATTCCATGTCATCTTTATTGGTTGGATAGACAAATTTACCGCCTACTTGCCAAATATATGGTTTAAATTGATATTGCAAACGATCTTTTTTGAATTTCCAAATTTCAGTAATTTCTTTTGGATCTGCCATAAAGTTTGACCAGATATCATAATGAACTGGAATCACCACTTTCGCATTTAATGATTCTGCCATTCTTAACATATCTACTGAAGTGACTTTATCTGTAATTCCTCGAGGGTTTTCACCATAAGCACCTAAGCAAACATCAATTTCGTATTCATTCCCGTGTTTTGCAAAAAGATTTGAATAATGTGAATCCCCAGCGTGATAAATATTTCCACCAGATGTTTTGAATAGATAGTTTACTGCAATTTCATCCATATCTTGAGGCATCTTACCTTTTAAGCTAACATTTGGATTACTACATGTTACTAAAGCAGTACGGTCAAACGCTTCCAAAGCAACAATTGTAACATCTTTAATCTTCACTTCGTCTTTAGGATGAACCACGATTGTCTTTTCTTCAGGAATTCCCCAACCTAACCATGTATTTACGACTTCTTGTGGTCCAATAAATTTGGCATTTGGACAATTTTTGTGAACTGCAGCGGCCGTATTAATATCTAAGTGATCAGAGTGAATATGTGTAACAACTAAAGCATCTACATCTTTCACTTCGAATGGGTCGATAACGAATGGCTGAGTACGAAGATTTGGTTGTAATTTCTTCACACCACTCATTCTCATCATTTGGTGTCCTTGTTTCATTAAACCATTCCCATGGGTACGTTTACCTGTTCCGCACCATAAGTCACATAAAATGTTCGTTCCTTCATGTGATTTTAACCAAATGCCGGTGCAACCAAGCCACCACATAGCAACTGTTCCTTCTGCAACTTTAGTATCCGCTATTTCTTCATTTAAATACGTTCCCCACTCTGGAAATGTAGATAGAATCCAACTTTCTTTTGTTACTTCATTTACGTTATTTGCCATGATACATTCCTCCGAAACATCATTTATTTTTCTTTACACTCTCATTATAGTGTTTTTGTATTCGTTTACAAACATAATATATGTTAATTTAGAATGTTTTATGTTAACCTATCAATATTATATGGTAATTAAGCATTTTATATGTTAATATTCAAGTGAGGTGAGGAAGATGAACAAAAACACAGGTAAATATCTCATATTATTTGTTAAACAATACTATATTTGGGGCGCAATTGCTGTTTTTGCATTATACTTAGCATTAACAATCATAAAAGCACCATCAATAAGTGGAAAAATATTTTTCTTTATAGTAGGAATCTTCATTTTAATCGGGGCAACTTATTATGAGTATTTGAAGAAACTTTATCAAAAGATGATTATCGCTCAAACACAAGACGTAAATCCAACACTGGCTAAACAATATCAAAGCAAACTTCAGAAATTGGATATCTTTCGTGGCTTTAAAGGTTCATTCATATTGTTTGATACGTTATGCTTGTTTGATCAACAACAATACGACAAATGTTTAAAGCATCTAGCTGCTAACGAAAGATTTTTCAAAGCTAAATTAGACTATCTATTTATTTTTTACTACTATCAACTTTTGTGCTACTATTTTCTTGATGAAAGCGATAAAGCTTTAATGATGATAGATAAACTGAAACAATTTCAATTAACAAAACAAAAAAATCTATCCCCTTTATTTTCTTTTTCACAAATCGAGGGAATCCATTACATTTTAAATGGCAGAAACCAAAAAGGAATACAAGCCCTAGAAAATACCGATATCAATTATTTTAACACTAGAGAAAAAATAATTCATTATCAAATAATAATAAAATCTGCTAAAAAAATTGATAACACAACTTTGATAAAAAAACATACTACAACTTTACGTAAACTAACTGAGGGTGAAGAAAATGAAGCGCTCTAATGAAGAAATCAGGCAAAGAAGAGAAGAAATCCTACATTATTTGAAAGAAAATGGAAGAACAGAAATAAAAGATTTAAGTAAATATTTTAACGTTTCTGAGATGACTATTCGCAGAGATTGTG
>JAEWFE010000051.1 GCA_023389005.1 Bacillota bacterium | reverse complement strand
GCTAATTTCATAGAATTATAAATCCTCATTTCAATGTATTAGTCATATTACATTAACTATAGCATAAATAAGTTGTAAATAAAATGAAATTCAGTTAATTTTTCAAAAAGTTTTCAATGGCATCTTGGTTCATTTTTTTATCCACTTCCAAATAACTGCCGGCTTCATAGCTTTCCCCATATTGCCATGAATTATCTACGGGAATACTCAAACGTTGAATCCCATTTGCATTTTTAGCCGCAATTAAGCCGTGTTTTAAAATAAAACTCATCGGGATATCATTGGGTGAATAACCCATCACTTTTCCTGCTGCATAAGGCATTTTAGAAATTGCTGAAAAACTTTTTACTTGTTTGAAGACCTCATTCATCACTTGTTGTTGACGTCGCACTCGGCCAAAATCGCCTTCTTCATCCATTCTAAACCGTGCATACTGTAAGAGAGTAAAACCATTCATTTTTTGTGGTCCCTTTTTAATTGGCACATCAATATAGGCACTCATATCTTTTTCAGCATCAATTTGTACGCCATCTGGGAATAATGCATCAATGACCTTCTCAAACGTTTTAAAATCAACTAAAAAATAATACTTACAGTCAATATTAAAGTTTTGTTTTAAAGTTTCACGTAATAATTCTGCACCCCCGTAAGCATATGAAGCATTAATCTTATTATCGCCTACCCCAGGGATTGTCACATAAGTATCACGCATAAAGGAAATAATTTTTGGTTTACTATTAAGTGAATTTCCCATGTGCAAGACCATAATACTGTCCGAACGCGAATTTTCACCATCGCGACTATCATTACCAATCAATAAAATATTCTCAGAACCATCACTAGAAGTAACGCCATGAAACGTTTGAGCTGATTGGGTATGCTTTTCTTTTTTGGCTTCATTATATCCTTTTTGATAACCATATACACTATAGGCCCCTACGCCAATAACGACTAAAAGTAAGAGAATAAATAACTTTCTGAATGGATGATGTTTTTTTCGTAACTTCTTAGTAGAATGCACATTTTGGTGATGTTCATGATGATGTTGGGGCTGTTTTTGATATATTTGTTGTTGATTTTCATAGCTATTTTCAACATTTCGATGAGTATCCTCTTCAAAATGATGCGCTTGTTCTTCGTGCCGATTTCTTGTTTTACGAGCAAAGCGATTCGCATGCTGTTCAGATTGACGTAATTCATCGCGCAATTTTTTATTTTTTTCCATTCGATTCATAAAAAATAACCTCCACCTAAGTCAAATCTATTGTAGCATAGTTTACCTATAAACGAATCTGAAATGGGGAGGATTTAATATTTTTTAAAATTTTCACATCCAAATTAGCTGTGATGTAAAACTGGATACATTCCTAAATTCTGTACCACACAGCCTAATGCTTCTAGCTCTTCTATCGCATTTTGATACAAGATATGTGGACGATTAACTTGTAAATCAACAATAAAGAAGTACTCTCCTAATTTGGTTTTTTGTGGTCGGGACTCAATCTTTACTAAGTTTAAATCACGCCAAGCAAATGCAGCTAATACTTTATGTAAAGCCCCCGGACTGTCTTTAGGTAAGGTGATATACAATGTTAATTTTTGCTCACTGGTTGTTAACCGTGAAGTAGCGAAATGCTTCTTTCCTAAAATCCAAAATCGTGTCTGATTAAAGTCATTATCTTGTATATTTGAAGCTAAAATTGGCACTTGATAAAATTTGGCTGCTTGTTTACCGGCAATTGCAGCTAAACTTTTATCTTTTCTTTGCGCAATTTCAAGCACCGCTGCTGTAGTTGACTGAACGGGTTCTAAGAAAGCGCAAGGAAAATGCTCTTCAATATACTTTTGACATTGGGCTAAAGCTTGTGGATGCGATAAGATTTTCTTGATTTGTTTTGCATCATAACCAATCAGTTGTTGGTGGATGGGTAAGACAATTTCAGCTTGCACGTAACACTCTTTTTGATCATACAAACGATCCACACTCGCATGGACAGAACCTTCAAGCGAATTTTCAATTGGAACCAAGACAAAATCAAGTTTTTCCTTTAATAAAGCATCTATACATAGTGGAATAGAAGCAAATTCTACCACTTTTTGATGATCAACGACTTGTTTTAACGCTTGAAAAGAAAAGGAATTGACCGGACCTAAATAGCCAATCGTTTGCTGTGCTTGAATAATTTGTTGCACCACTTCATCTACAGTTAAGCTTGAAGTATCAATAGTTAATGACGCAACCTCATCATAAAAAGGTTTGCGATCTTGATAAATTTCTTTGATTTGCTCAGCCGTTTTATTTTGGACCACGGGGCGAATGTTTTGCCCATCATTGAAAATACGTTGAACAAGAATATCATCTTGACAATCTAAAAACACCACCCAAGCATCCTTTAAAAGATCACGATTGGTTTTAGAAAGTACAACGCCTCCACCTGTCGCGATAATTCCTGTTTGTTGTAAAGACTCTTGTAAAACTTGTGACTCTAATTTTCGAAAGGCAGCTTCTCCTTGTTTGGCAAAAATATCAGGAATAGACAATTGTGCACTTTCTTCAATTTTTTTGTCCAAATCTACAATCGGCATAGCTAATTTTTCAGCTAATAATTTTGCAACAGTACTCTTACCAGCACCCATATATCCTACTAATACTATTGTTGTTTTCACATTTAACCCTCTTTTAATTTATTAAACTAGCTAAATCTTCAAAGAAATGTGGATAAGAAACGGCTACAGCTTCAGTCTTGTCTAATTCGACTATCTCCTCTGTTAAAAGCGCAGCAATCTGTAACATCATACCAATGCGATGATCCCCTCGAGAACTTACTTTTCCACCATGTAATTGAACTGGACCATGAATAATCATGCCATCATCAGTTGGTTCAATATTGGCACCTAGTTTTTGTAGCTCTTCACAGGTTGCATCAATCCGATTGGTTTCTTTTACTTTTAATTCTTGAGCATCTTTAATAATGGTCGTGCCTTCAGCTTGTGTGGCTAATAAAGCAATGATTGGTAACTCATCAATTAAACGTGGGATATCCGCCCCTTGGATAGTGGTCGCCTTAAGCATAGACGAAGAAACAGTAATCGTCGCAGATTCATTGGCTTCATCGATTTCACTGAGTTCAAATGTACCGCCCATCGCTTCTAACACATCTAAAATACCTGTACGCGTTGGATTAATCCCCACATTTTTCAAGACTACTTGACTGTTTTTCAAAATTGCGGCTGCCACGATAAAGAAAGCTGCTGATGAAATATCTCCAGGAACAATCACTTCTTGACCGGTAAGTTGTTGTGGACCTGTAACACGAATCGTTTTTCCTGATACTTCAATCTCGCCGCCAAACTGTTTAATCATTTGTTCTGTATGATTTCTAGAAAGTTCTTTTTCAATAATGGTAGAAGTTCCTTGAGCTTGCAAGGCTGCAAAAATAATGGCTGATTTTACTTGAGCACTTGCGACGGGCATTTCATAAGTAATCGGAGCTAATTTTGCACCTTGAATACTAATTGGTGGATATTGCGTATTTTCAAAGCCAACTAGATGAGCGCCCATTTGATTGAGCGGTGCCATTACCCGTTGCATGGGACGACGATTTAAATATTCATCGCCAAATAGAGTTGTTTGAAAATTTGTTCCCGCTAATATCCCCATCATCAAACGAATACTTGTACCAGAATTACCTAAATCAATTGGACCCAAAGCTGGTTTTAATCCTTCAAATCCCACTCCTTGAATAGTGATTGTTTGTCCATCATCTTCAATCGGAACCCCTAATTCTTTAAAGCCATTTAAAGTACTTAAACAATCTTCTCCTCGTAGAAAATTCTTAACGGTTGTCGTCCCTTTTGCAATCGCCCCAAACATAATACTGCGATGGGAAATAGATTTATCGGCTGGAACTTCGATTTGACCATTTAACTGTTTTGCACGTAGTAACTCCATAATATCCTTCTTTCTATTTTTACTTTACTCTACAATGATAAGGGGTGTTGGCTTCGATACAGGCTTTACCCGCTAAAAAATCGGCCTGATTCTTAAAGGAAACTTGTAAAACCCCGATAATATCTTCACGCGTTTCTAAAATCTTAATATTTATAATCGACAAATTGGCTTGTCCTAATAAAGTGGTTACTTCGGCGATGACCCCTGGTTTATCTGGCACATCAATAAATAAATCATGGAAGGCCGGAATCGCACCATTGCTATGAACCGGCAAGCGATCTCTGGTATCTTTCGCATTTTCAAAAAACTGATAAATTTGTGTTTGATTATCAGATGTTAACCAAGACTTTACTTCAGACATTTTTTCTTGCCATTGATCAATCAAATGAATTAAAGACGATTGATTACTCAATAAAATATCTGTCCACATTTTAGGATCTGAAGAAGCAATCCGTGTGATATCTCTAAATCCACCAGCAGCTAATCTTTTGGCATGCGGATGAAGTTGATTAAATTGATCAGCTTGATTCACCAAAGCTGCGGCAATAATATGTGGTAAATGACTAAGCATCGCCGTAATCTCATCATGCTCTTGTGGCGTTAAAATAATTTGTTTGGCTCTTGTCCCACTAAATAAATCTGTTAATTCAGCTACACGCGGATTTTGCTTGTCAAGTGGGGTAAAAATATAATAAGCATTTTCAAAAAGATTCACATCGCTTGCTTGAATTCCTGATTTATGCGAACCTGCCATAGGATGTCCACCGATAAAATCAAACTTTAAGGTCTGCGCAAATTCACTAATTTCACACTTGGTACTACCTGCATCTGTAACTAAAACTGAGTCTTTTAAGGAATATTGATTTAATTGTTTTAGATAATCCAAGGAAATCTTAACAGGCACTGCTAACAAGATAATATCTGAAGTTTGGGCAGCTTCTTGTAAGTTTTGGGTAAATTCATCAATAACTC
>JAEWFE010000248.1 GCA_023389005.1 Bacillota bacterium | reverse complement strand
CTTTGTCATCAACCTTTTGCCCCGATTCCCTTTATTCCATTTATGACACTCGGCCTTTACATCAGCTATTTCTGGTAAAAAAACACCCCCAACCTAAACACACTTAGATTGGGGGTGGGTGGTTATTTCTCGTGTTTTTGTTTAAAATGATAAAATGCTCCTAAAAAGCCAGCATTATTTTGATGTGTTGCAAATGTTAATGTTGTTTTTTCTAAAATACTAGAAACCAAGTATTGAGGCAACGTTTTTGCGAATAATGGTTCTAAATACTCTGCTTGGGACATAATCCCACCGCCTAAAATCACTACTTGCGGATTCAGCACATAGCAAATATTTGAGATACCTTCACATAAAACATTCACCATTTCTTGAATAGCCTTTTCACATTGGGTGTCCCCCGATTTTGCTAGTTCAAATATTTTTCGACCATTCCACTCACTAATATTTTCTTGTTTCAGTTGGGCTACCCGTTGTACTAAAGCTGTTGTAGAGGCTAAATCTTGAAAACTCACTTTTCCATGATGCATATAGCCCACTTCACAGGCACTATTACTGAATCCATGGAAAACTTTTTTATCTAATAATATGCAGCCACCAATCCCTGTGCCAATCGTCAAACATAAGGAAATCTTTGCTTCTTTACCTGCACCTGAAATCCCTTCTGCAAGACCTGCGCAGTTCACATCATTTTCAACTTCACATGGTAGCGCAAATTTTTCTTCAATCACTTTTTTAAATTGGGTACCGGCATAATTTGGAATTTGCGGTCCGGCATAAAAGATAGAGCCTTCATTCGGATCCACCATCCCTGCAGTTGAGATTGCCACACCAACTAGTTCATTTTCCTGTTTTAACTGTTCGATAATATCGCAAACGGTTTGTAAAATAAATGGACCACCTAAATGGGCTTGTGTTGGTTGCTCCCACTGTTGAAGGATTTCAGCTGATTCGTTAACTAAAGCATATTTTAAATTCGTCCCACCTATATCAAAACATAGATATGTTGACATGAATCATCGCCACCTTAATCAATGAATTTTGTCGTTACTTGTTTAATATATTCTGCACAAGCCTGAACTTTTGGTAAATCTTCTGGAATTAATTCTGCTAAAGGTGCACGCACAGAACCAATATTAAGATTTTCGTGGATTCGTAAAATTTCTTTAGCCACTGCGTACATATTGCCATGACAACTACACATTTGCGCGATAATTTCATTGACTTCAGCTTGTAACTTTTGGGCCTTTTCCCACTGATTAGTCTTTAAGAAATGATCCAACTGCAAGAATAATTGTGGCATTACTGCATAAGTGCCACCAATTCCACCTTGTGCACCAATTAAGCGGCCTGAAATAAACTGTTCATCTGGTCCATTAAAGACAATATAATCATCCCCAGCTTTACAGAAAGTTTGAATATCTTGAACAGGCATCGATGAATTTTTTACACCAATAACTCTAGGATTTTCGCGCATTTTTTCATACAAACTTGGTGTTAAAGCGACACCTGCTAATTGTGGAATATTGTAAATGATAAAGTCCGTATTTGGCGCTGCATCACTAATATCATTCCAATACTTAGCAATCGCATATTCAGGTAATCTAAAATAAATCGGAGGAATGGCCGCAATCGCATCTACGCCCAAACTTTCTGCATGACGTGCCAACTCTTGGCTATCCTTGGTATTGTTACATGCTACATGCGCAATAATGGTTAATTTTCCTTGCGCGGCTTTGACTACATTTTCCAATACAGTTTTGCGATCTTGAACGCTTTGATAAATACATTCCCCTGAGGAGCCATTGACATATACACCTTTGACGCCTTTTTCAATAAAATACTTGGTTAATGACTGCACTCTTTCAGGACTAATTTCACCTTCATCGTCATAACAAGCATAAAATGCCGGAATTACGCCATGATATTTCGTTAAATCTCTCATCTTATCTACTTCTTTCTAGTTTTCTAATACCTTTGTAAATCGTTTCGTAATCAATTGTGGCCGTGTGATAATCGAACCTACAACAACACTATAACACCCTAACTCAAGAACTCTTTTAACTTTTTCAGGGGTATCGATATTCCCCTCAGCAATCACCGGATGTTTCACTTTCGCTAAGATTTTACGAATTAATTCAAAATCATTCGCCTCAATCTTTGCTCCTTTACTTTGTTTCGTATAGCCTACTAGTGTTGTGCCAATGAAATCAAAACCTAACTCATCCGCATAGACAGCCTCTTCGTACGTTGAACAATCCGCCATTAGCAATTGTTCTGGATACTTAGTTTTGATTTGTGCAAATAAGTCAGCCAAGGTCTGTCCATTTGGTCTGATATTATCTGTGGCATCCAATGCAATAATTTCGGGTTGAACACTCATTAACTCATCAATTTCTTTCATGGTTGCTGTAATAAAAACATCTGAGTCTTCATAATCTCTTTTGATGATGCCAATAATTGGTAAATCTACTACATTTTGGATTTCTTTAATATCTACCACACTATTTGCTCTTATCCCTTTGGCACCACCTTCTTGTGCAGCTAAGGCCATTCTTCCCATAATGAATGAAGAATGTAATGGTTCATCTTCCAAGGCTTGACACGATACAATTAGTTGATGTTTAATATTTTTTATTTTTTCATCCATCGCTTTATGCCCTCTTCCTATTTATCATTTTCTACTTTACAATTTCTGATAAATGCACTTTGCGATCTTCTTTTAACGATGTCATCAACGCATCTGCAGTAGCCACAGCTTCTAAGGCAGCCTCTCCTGTTAATAACTTTTTATACTCTTCGCCAATTTCTCCGCCTTGCATAATATCATGTAAATATCTCATTTCTTTATCAATCACAGATGTTAACCAAAGTGGTGTACGACTTCCAGGCTTACCATATGCGATCGCCCCATCCATTCCTCTTCCAGTGTAAATTCTTGTCCGATCATCATCTTCCTCTTTTGATTCATGAATTAGAAAAGTTGTATCTTCTTGACCTTTTACTTTCAAAGTACCGCCACAATGATATAAATCTAACTTAATTGCGCCCTTTGTACCTTCAATTAATACATAATGTTCTCCCCAACGAAAAGCCGTTCCCCACTCTAAAACAGCACAACTTTTATCAGAGTATTCAAGATTTGCAACAATTAAATCCTCTTCATCACCAAATCCGTCACCTTTATGCGCTAAATTGCCACCAATCATTGTTACCTTTTCTGGCAATCCACCCATAATTAATTGAATGCAATCCAATTCATGAATATGATGATATAAATGTCCCCCAGACTTTTCACGAATTTTTTTCCAAGATACACTCGGTTGCATTTCTTCCCATCCAGTACGAGCAGCTTTACAATATAAAACTTCACCAATCGTACCATTATTGACAAGTTCTCTTGCATGGTGTACCCCATTAAAGAAGTTCATAATATGTCCTGCCATAAAAATGACATTATTTTCTTTACATGCATCCACCATTGCTTTACAATCCTCGTATGATAGCGCTATCGGTTTTTCGCAAAAAACATGCTTCCCATTCAACGCTGCTTTTACAACTGGTTCTCTATGAAGATAATTTGGAGAAGCTACAATTACGCAATCTACTTCTGAACTACTCACTAATTCATCCAAACTCGAAGCTACTTTGGCCCCTAATTCTTTAGCAATTTCTTCCGCATTCTCTGGATCATATACAACTGTAACCTTAGAGTTATCTAGCCTTAACAGTGAACGTCCTAATTCTGCTCCAAAATATCCTGTACCTACAATTCCATATCTAACCATCTAAAAAAACTCCTTCTATCTATTTAGTAATTCATCTAAAGTATATGATATAAATGGTGTTACATTCTTCATATGCAATTCATTTCTTGACCACGAATCAAACTTTTCAAAGAACAATCCTACATTATGATTTGGTAACTCTTCAAGTGCTGAATACGAAAATCCATATTGAGAATAGTCTACATCTTTATGGTATTTCCAGTTAATCGAATTATCCTCATTGATTAAACCAATCCAAATTTGTCCATTTCGTCTTCCATTCGTTGCATTTGGTGTACTCAACATAATCACATTTTTACCATCAATCTTTTGAGAATAATTAATAACATTCAGCATTTTGTTCGTCATTGCATAATTCTCCTTCATGATAATTTTTAAAAGGATACTCTATAAAATATACTATTTGAGTATCCTTTATATACTTAATTTTAAGACTATTTAATTACGGATTTCTTCATATTGTTTTCTAAAATCTGGTTTCCTTGCTGTACAAATTCATCCATTGCTTCTTGTGGTTTTGAAGCATCTGTAAACACAGCTTGCATTTGTGGGAATAAGGCATTTCGTAATTCTGAATACCCAGGCACATTATTTGAGAAATTAATAATATATTGAGCATTCTTTTCGTATGCTGGCAAATATGGCAATTCAGATTTTAATTCATTAATTACAGAAGTTCTAACTGGCAAACTATTTCTTGATGCTTTAACCAACTCTTTATCTGTAGAATAGAACTTAATAAAGTCTTTCGCTGCAGCCATTTTTTCTTTATTTCCTGTATTAAAAGCTACTGAACTAGTTACATAGGTAAAACTTGTAGGTTGTTTTTTACCAGGAATATTCGCCAAACGCATATCAAATTTTCCAACTTTTCCATTTTCCATATCATTCTGAATATTAGAGAACAACACTGCATTAGTAAAACTTACAGCTACTTGTTTATTTTGGAACATAGCATTTACATCATTAGAGGTTAGTGATTCTGGCCCTGATGTTGTTAAACCTTTTTTACGTAGATCGTTCAAATAAGTTAATGCTGAAACTCCATCTTTTTCATTCACAACCAGTTTATTATCTTTACCAAAGAATTTATTTCCCTCCATACGTAGGTAGCTCATTGTCCAGGTATCACCTTGATTATTTTTTGCCCATAACCCAAAAGGTGATACATCAGGAAGTTTTTGTTTAAGCGCTGTCAAAATTTCTGTTAAGTCATCCTGACTCCAGGTAACAATTTCTTTTTCTCCACCAATATACTTATCTAAACCAGCTTGTTTAAACATTTCAGCATTGTATAATAATGTTCCAGGATTATGGCTAAATGGATAGAAATATGTCTTTCCCTTAATTTCGACGTTATTCCAAATTGTTTTAGGAATGTCTTTCTTAGTATCTTTATCTATAATATCATCCAGTGGTGAAATTACACCCATGTGCGCATATTCACTCAACGCAAAACTTGAATCAAAAAAGATATCTGGTAATGTTTTTGTTTGAATTGCTACACTCAATTTATCTGATCTAGACTCTGAAGGAATAACTTGAACCTTAATATCCACATTTGGATGCTCTTTTTCATACTTCTCAGCTGCTGTTTTTAAAAAACTGTCATAATCTGCACCCTCTTCATTAGGCGAATAAACACCTTTCCATTGTGGTGTCAACCACACTTCCACACTAACTTTGTCATTAGATTTTTCGGACTTAGAAGAATCTGTCTTCTTTTGCCCACCACCGCATGCAGCTAAGCTTAAAGCCACGGCACCTAATGATAGCAACGACAAAATTTTTCTTTTTTTCATGATGGAATTCCTCCTATTCTTTAACAGCTCCTGCTGCGATTCCTTTTGTAAAATAGCCTTGGAACAATATAAATACAATTATCATTGGTAAAGCGGCAACAGCAGCACCAGCAACCTTCAATCCAATATTCGGATTAATTTCTTGCATTAGACCCGCTACACCTACTGTTAATGTGCTCATTTCTTTAGTTCTAGCCATCAACAGTTGCCATAGATAATCATTCCAAAATGTAACAAAGTTTAAGATAAACAACGCACCAATCCCAGGTTTTGCAATCGGTAACATTAATTGCCAAAAAATTTTAAATTCTCCCGCACCGTCTAACTTAGCAGATTCTCTAATTGAGTCTGGAATTGATTCAAAAAAGGATTTTAGCATAAATACCCCAAAACATAATGCTAAATTAGGTATAATCATTGACTGATACGTATCTACCCAATCAAGAGCAACCACTATTTTAAACAATGGCACAATAAATGTTTCTTTTGGTACCATCATTGATCCAACAAACAATGCAAAAATTATATTTTTACCTCTAAAACGTAATTTCGCAAATGCATAAGCTGCACAAGCCGAAATAACAACACTTAGAACAGTAGTTCCTATTGATACTAAAAAACTATTAAATGCCCATCTAAATGCAGGTTGATTTTGAAATAACTCTGTGAAATTTCCTAAATAAAAATTCTTAGGTAAAATATCTGGTGGCATTTTATAAATATCTGTAGATGTTTTAAATGAATTTGTAATTAACCATAGTAATGGTAGAATAAAAAATATAGCTAAAATGAAAACAATAATATTTGATATGAGATCAAATTTCTCCATTTTCTTTACTTTCTTTAACATTTATGCTCACCTCTTTTTAATTACTTCTTACCAAATGTCTTAAATTGTGGAATTGATAACGCTAAAGCAATAATAAACATTAGTACACCAACAGCGGCAGCTACACCTGTATTGTTATAAACAAATGCATTTTGATATAAATAATACATCATAGTTACAGAAGCATTATTTGGCCCACCACCCGTTAATAGCTGAATCACTACAAATATTTTTAATACAGCAATGATATTGATAATTGTTAAATATAAAGTTGTTGGTCTTACTAAAGGAATTAGAATTTTAGTAATTCTTTGCCATCTTGTCGCACCATCAATTTCAGCCGCTTCAAAATAATCCATAGGTATGCCAATCATAGCCGCCACATACAAAATAATAGATTGTCCAACATTACCAATAAAAGTAACAAAAATGATAGTTGGCATTACCCATGTTTTACTTCCTAACAAATTAACATCATTTACACCAACTTGTTCAAACAAGTAACTAATCAAACCATTAGAGGGATTCAATAAAAAATTCCAAACCATACTCATTACAACAATCGAAATCATCACAGGTAGGTAATAACTTCCGCGAATAAAAGAAACGTATTTAGAACTCTTATCATAAATAGCTGTTGCAACAAATAATCCAAATATTAACGTTAATGCTACAATACCAACAACAAATAAGACCGTATTGAAAACAGATTTAATAAAAACAGGATCAGAAAACAATTGCCTATAATTTTCAAACCCAACAAACACTTCATCTACATATGTCTGTTGAAATAAACTCATCTTAAAGCCTTCCAATACAGGATAAGCAATAAACATGATAAATAGTATTAATTGTGGTAAAACAAATCCATATCCTATGAGTTCTTCCTTCAACTCTTCTCTCTTACTTCTAGTAAACCATTTTCCTTTACCTGTTTCTTTATGTTTTGAGACTTCCATGACAATCCTCCTCAACAAAATCTTTTATTGCCAATTTAAATACTGCCTTTTTTACAACCTCGTCATTAACTCTGACTTTTGGTTGGTGTAAGTCCTCAGGAAATGTAATTAAACAATCCCCAGGTTTTAAATGAACCAATTGCTCTACCTGGCCTTGGTGAAATTCAATATCTTTTTCTTCGTCATATGCTTTGGAAACTGACGTCGAATCTTTTGTTGAAACCGCCATATCTTCAGTATTTTCAATAACTAAATGAACGTCCAAATAATTGTAATGGGTTTCAAAAAAATCACCTGCAACACCATCAGCTACATACTTAAAGCAATTGCCAAATACTTTATCTCCAGCAATTGAAATTTCTCCTTCAGGTAACTCTCGCCAATTATGATTCTCAAAAAATGCTACCAACTCCTTCATATAAGGATTCACTTTTTGGTACGTTCCTAAATTCTCTACTTTACTAATAATCAAACGACATTCACTTCCTATCTAAAATTGTTTGAATCGTTTC
>JAEWFE010000033.1 GCA_023389005.1 Bacillota bacterium | reverse complement strand
GATTTGGATCATCGAGTCTACCTAATGCATTTAATCTTGGAGCAAGTGCAAAGCCAATTGTTTGTTCATCTAATTCTTTAGGATTGACTTCACTGACTTCCATTAAGGTTTTTAACCCGATTCTTTGCGTTTGTTTCATCATTTCTAGACCTAAGCGTACAAAAATACGATTTTCATCAGTTAGAGAAACCATATCAGCTACCGTACCAATTGCAACTAGCTCCAATAATTCATAAGGCACCTCTTCAATTAAGGCGCAGGCTAATTTAAATGCAACCCCTACTCCAGCCAATTCACCAAAAGGATAATTGCCTTCAGGGTGTCTAGGGTGAATAATGGCAAATGCATCAGGAAGTTGTTCAGGCAATTCATGGTGATCGGTTACAATGACATCTATCCCTTGCTGATTGGCATAATCAATGGCTTCATGACCAGCAACCCCATTATCAACTGTTAAAATTAATTCGATACCTTCTTCAATTTTTTGCCGATAAACATCGACATTTGGCCCATAACCGTCTTTAAAACGATTGGGTAAATAATAGCTGACATTTGCACCAAGCATTTCTAAAGTCTCGACAATGACAGAGGTACTTGTGATTCCGTCTGCATCATAATCACCATATACGAGAATAGACTCACCATTTTCAATTGCAATTTGTAAACGTTCAACTGCTTTTTGCATATCGTGCATTAAAAATGGATCATATAGATTTTCAATACTAGGATTTAAAAATTGATTTAGCTTTTCTGCTGTATCTATTTTTCTTTGAACGAGTAACTTTTGAATCACTGGATGAATATTTTGCTGCGCTAAAATGTCGCCAAATGCTGTATGTATCGTTGCTTTTTCTGGATATACCCAGTGATGAGTGGATTTTCTCAATATCAAACGTCCTTTCTATATTTTTCAATGAATAAGCTACTATCAAAAAATTGCTGGATAGTAGCTTAAGAAAATTATTTTTTGTTAAAAATACCACCTGCTAGATAATCACCAATCGTTGGAAATACTTGATAGAAAAAGGCTGCCGTATTCATCAATCGTGGACGGTTAATTTCACGCTTGTTTTTACCAAAAGTATTGACAATTTCTTTCGCGAGGTCATCTGCTTGTAACACCATTGCTCCAATTTTATCTAAATAGCTACCATTTGGATCGGCAATATTAAAGAAGTTGGTTTCAATTGGTCCCGGATTAACTGTTGTAACATGGATGCCAAAAGGTTTTAACTCTAGACGTAATGCATTTGAAAAACCAATTACCGCGAATTTTGTAGCAGAATAAATTGTTGATTTAGGAGTGGCCATTTTACCAGCCATGGAAGCAATATTAATGATATGTCCAGATTGGCGTAACACCATCTTTGCTGCAATTTTTTGCGTTAAAAGCATCATTCCTAAAATATTTACTTCAAACATTTGTCTCGCTTGATTCATATCAAAATTAATGAAATCTTCAAAATAACCAAAACCAGCACAGTTTACTAAGACATCAATATTTTTTTCATTGGCATAAATAGCTTGAACTAAATACTCGATACTTTGAGCATCAGACATATCTACTTTAAACGCATAGCAATGATTTTGACTAAGCTCCTCGCATCTTTCTTTGACTTGTTGTAATTTATCTACGCTACGAGCACAGGCGATAATGATTGCCCCTTGTTTTGCGGCTTGATAACAAATTTGCTCCCCTAAACCTGAAGAAGCACCAGTGACTAATACGACTTTATTTGCTAAATTCTGCATAAGAAAGACTCCTTATTTAAGATTTTTTGACTTTTTTCATTGGAATATTATAAACAGCTAAATCTTTTGCGACAGTAGTATTTTCAAAAATTTCTTGTGCTTCTTTAGCCAATGCAGATAAATCGCTGTTTAAATATCTTGAACTAATATGTGTCAGAATCAATTGTTTAACATTGGCTTTTTTGGCTACCGTAGCTGCTTGGTGTGTAGTTGAATGAAAATAAGCTTTGGCAAGTTTGGCCTCAGATTTATTAAATGTACTTTCGTGAACTAAAACGTCGGCCTCTTTTGCCAACTCAATAGAGGACTGTGTATATCGTGTATCACCTAAAATTGTGATGATTCTTCCCTTGATAGACTCACCAATAAAATCATGTCCATCAATGATTCGACCATCTGGCAAAGTAACTGTTTCACCATTTTTAATTTTACCATAAATTGGACCAGGTTGAATGCCTAATTCTTTTAAGCGTTCAACTTGTAATTCTCCTTTAAAATCTGCCTCTTCAATGCGATAACCATAGGATAAAATACCATGATCTAGTTTTTCAGCATAGACTTTGAATTGATTATCTTTAAAAACAACTTCTTTATCCTGTACCTCAATAAATTTTAATGGATAACCGAGTCGTGATTTTGAAAGATTTAAGCTTGTTCGAACATATTCTTCAATGCCTTTTGGTCCATAAATTTCAAGGGTTTCTTCTCCACCTTGAAAAGAACGACTACTCAATAAGCCTGGTAATCCAAAAATATGATCCCCATGAAGATGCGTGATAAAGATTTTCTCAATTTTTCGTGGGCGAATAGCTGTTTTGAGAATTTGCATTTGTGTCCCTTCTCCACAGTCAAAGAGCCAAACAGCATTTCGCTCATCTAGTAGTTTTAAAGCTATACTTGTTACTGTACGATGTTTAGCAGGAACCCCCGCACCCGTACCTAAAAATTCTAATTCCATAATATCCATACTTTCATCAATTAAATTACTCACTAATTTTAACAGTTTTAAACTTAATTTAAAATAAAAATACTGAAAAAATCTTCATTTCTATAAAAAAACTGATAGTACTCATTTAAGAAGTACTATCAGTCAACGCTTATTCTACAAATTCAAATTCAAAGTTACCAATGCGTACAATATCACCATCTTTTGCTCCACGCGCACGTAAAGCTTCATCAACACCCATCGCTCTTAATTGACGGGCAAAACGCATAATGGTTTCATCATGTTCAAAGTTTGTCATCTTGAATAATTTTTCTAGTTTTTCACCAGATAAAATCCATGAAGC
>JAEWFE010000184.1 GCA_023389005.1 Bacillota bacterium | reverse complement strand
TTTCAAATAATCGTTTAATTTGTTTCATGATATACTCCTCCGTTTATTAAGTCACTTATATTTTAAACGCAAACGGTTGCGCAAGTCAAGTTGAAATTGCAAAAAAATGAAAAAAATATTTTTGGGGCAAATATCAAGGATTGACAGTGCTTAAATTGGTAATTAATTATTTGGAAATCGGTTGCGTTTTCAAGGTTGATTGTTTTGCAAAAGTTGTTTGTGGTAGACTATGCATGTAGATGAGTTGAGGAAGGAAGCGATAAGATGCAAACGGTGATTTTTGATATGGATGGGGTATTAGTGGACTCTGAATATACTTTTTTTAAGAGTAAGTCTGATATATTAGCTGAGGCGGGTCATCCAGTAGAAACGAGTTATCATTACCAGTTTATGGGCACGACTTTTACCTTTATGTGGGAAGAAATGAAAAAAGAATTTGACCTACCAAAATCAGTGGATGAATATATTCAAGAGATGAATCAACGCCGCAAAGCTATTTTTCAAGAAACTGGGGTCAAACCAATCAAAGGAGCAGTGGCATTAGTCAAGGCGTTGCATCAGGCAGGGTTTAAGTTGGCAGTGGCTTCAGCATCACCTAGAAATGAGATTAAACAATATCTCACTGAACTAGGGATTATCGATTGTTTTAGTGCCTATGTGAGCGCTGATGAAGTCGAACATGGCAAGCCTGCTCCGGATGTCTTTTTAGAAGCGGCTAAACGTATTGAGCGTAATCCTAGTGAGTGTATTGTTTTTGAAGATACGAAAAATGGCAGTCGCGCAGCTAAAAATGCTGGGATGTATACGATTGGTTTTGCAAATCCCGAATACCCTAAACAAGATTTATCAGCCGCCAATGAAGTTGTGACAGACTATCAACAAGTGGATATTCAACGTTTATTAGCAATGTAAAAAAACTCGTACAACCAGTCTGTCTGGGCGTACGAGTTTTTTGTTAGTCAAATTGTTCATTCGGATATTTTTTCTTTAGTGCGGTTAATATTAAGCGTTTGGCTAGGATTTCATTTCTGGCTAGGATAGGGCCGTGGAAGTAGCTCCCAAAGACGTTTTTGTAAATCACACCTTCTGTTTGGTCTTGACCATTATTGCCTTTTCCTCGGATGACTTTTCCCAGAGATTTTTCGCCTTTTCCTAGGAAGGTCATCCCATTGTGATTTTCAAAGCCATAATACGTTTCATCAAATTCCTCATTATAAATCTCGGTATCGCCAATGAAACGATTATTTTCCTGGCTTAATGTATAGTGATCGAGTGCACCAATACCTTTAATTTGTTCGCCATGAGCACCGATATAGTAATGTCCAAGTAATTGATAACCACCACAAATGGCTAACATGACCCCATCGTTTTCAATATAGCGAGTGAGTTCTTCCTTTTTTGTAGGTAAGTCTTCAGCCACGATGACTTGCTCAAAATCTTGCCCACCCCCAAAGAAAATCAAATCAAAATCATCCGCCTTAAATTCTTGATGGATACTGACAATTTCTGTTGTTAAGGTAATGCCCATTTTTTTTGCGACATATTGAAGCATTAATAAATTTCCGTTATCTCCATACGTATTGAGGAGGTTTCCGTATAAATGGCAAAGGTGTAATTCATAATTAGCCACGATCCATCCCTCCTTTAATGTAGCCTTTTTCAGCTAATTTTTTGCGTAATTGTAACACGGCTGTATAAGTTGCTAAGATATAGACATTTTCCGTTGGTAAAGTTGCAATTTGTTCAATGACATCATCTAATTCGCGGACTTCAGTTAGTTTATCTTCTTCAATTCCTGCAACCTTTAAGCGTAGGGCCATATCTTTATGTCGTTCGCCACCAGCAATCACTTGAGGAATCGCCATGTCGGCAAAGGCTTCATGATTGCCATCCCAAATCCAGCTGACGTCAATCCCATCGGCATAGTTCGCATTTAATAGACAAACTAAAGAGAAAGGACGAGGAGCAAGGCCAATCATATCGATGACTTGGTTTAGCCCAACTGGATTTTTTACTAATACTAGGGTGCATTTTTTATCTTTAATCTGGATAACTTCTTGACGACCGAAGACTTTTTCATCGTAAGCTAGGCCTTTGCGGATTTTTTCAGGACTGACATGATAATATTCAGCCACCGCACAAGCAGCTAAAGCATTATAAATATTATACATTCCGCCCACTTCAATGCCGTATTCTTCCCCGTCAATCACAAATTTAGCATGAGTATTGCTCATTTCTTTCAAATCGGTTAATTGATAGGTTAATGCTGGACGTTTGAAATCACAGTTTGGACAGTAATATTTTCCTAGATTGGCATAGGTATTGAGTTTGTAGTGCAAAATATGATGACAATGTGGACAAAGCACGCCATCCGTATTGTAATGGGCCATCTGTTCCTGATCTGCTTGATGATTAAAGCCATAATAGATTCTAGGATTTACCGTGTCAATCGAGTTAAAGATAGGCGAATCTCCATTGGCTAAAATGGTCGCTTGTGGAGATTTTGCGGCACCTTCGACAATCAAACGATAAGTAGTATAGATTTCGCCGTAACGGTCCATTTGATCACGGAAAATATTCGTAAAGACAAAGAGTTCGGGCTTAATATATTCAGTGACTTTACTTAAAGAAGCTTCGTCAATTTCTAGAACGGCAAATTTTTTCTCGCCTTTTTTCACTTTAGTAGATAAAAAAGTAGAGACGATTCCTTGGACCATATTTGCGCCTGTTGGATTGGTTAGAACATGGTCAAATTCTTGTTTTAATATATTTACAGTTAGAGCCGTTGTTAACGTTTTGCCATTGGTACCAGTAACGACAACGACTTGATAATCTTTAGCTAAGTGATCTAATATTTGTGGGTCAATCTTTAAGGCTAACTTTCCTGGTAAGCTTGATCCACCTTTCATAAATGTCTTTAAAAACCATAAAGAGCTTTTACCGACAGCTGTGGCCAAAAGACTCTTGATACTCATAAATCTTCCTCCAATTGTTCAATTAACAGAACTATCATACCATATAATAGCCCAAAAAGATAATGCGCATGAAGTGGTAAGCAAGATTTTATAAAAAATAAAAAAACTTTGCCTAATCCAATGTACTGCTTTCATTGAATCAGACAAAGTTGAGGGAATACGTGGTTAAATTCCGATAAATGGTGCGAAGATAGGTACGACAACCACCGTCACTAAGCCAACGATAACTACGGCGATACTTGCCATGGCAGTTTCGGTTTCGCCTAATTCCATACTTACAGCCACTCCTAGTGCGTGACCAGCCGCACCTAGTGATAGACCTTGAGCGATTTCGTCTTTGATTCTAAAATAACGTAGCGCCATTTATAAGCGTTCATAATCTAACATCTCTTTTTATTTATGGTAAAAGTTTTTGTCTTATTTGTCTAGCAGCACAGCATTCTTTTAAATTTTTCCCATTTTCTAACTTTTTCCTTTATTCTTTCCATTATTTTCGCTACAATACTTATAGTTATGTAGATGTAAATGAGGTGGATAGCTTTTGTTAAAATTTTTACGTGAATGGGGCTCGCTTATTTTTATTGTATTATTGATTTTGGCCATTCGTCTTTTTGTCTTTGAGCCTGTAACTGTAAAGGGCCATTCGATGGATCCGACTTTAGCAGATGGTCAAAAGTTAATTGTAAGTAAAGTATTTCAACCAGAACGATTTGATATCATTACGACAGTCGAGCCCAATGATCAAAGTAAAGTAGCCGTCAAGCGTTTGATTGGGTTGCCTGGAGATACGCTTGAATATAAAAACGATCAATTATTGATTAATGGTAAAGCTTATAATGAACCTTACCTTAAAGATTTTAAAGCAAAATTTGCGAAAAATCGTTTGCAAGAAGAGTATAGCTATTCTGCAAGTTATCGCAATAAGGCTGCTACAGTCAGCAATTTCACGCAAGATTTTTCAATAAAGGTACCTGAGGGAAAATACTTTGTGATGGGGGATAATCGTTTGGTGTCACTGGATAGTCGTGAGTTTGGCTTTATTACGAAAAAATTGATGCGTGGCGAAGTTGTATTACGCTACTATCCATTTAATCAGATAAAAACATTTAAAGATTAAATACACGGAAAAGGATATTCAAAGCTAATCATTGTTAGCGAGGATATCCTTTTTGTTATCGTTTGTTTGAGACAATTGCAAGCAAGCTTGAAGTTTTTAAGATTCCTAAATAGATTGGCTTGCACGAAAGCTAGAGTATCAAGTATAATACTAAAGGAATGTTTGAGGAGTGAAAAAATGGCCCAATTATTTTTTAAATATGGTGCGATGAATAGTGGAAAATCCATCGAAATTTTAAAAGTCGCGCATAACTATGAAGAGC
>JAEWFE010000176.1 GCA_023389005.1 Bacillota bacterium | reverse complement strand
TCGCCCCTGCACCATAGCCGACTAACATCGCATAATGATGCACTTCGCAGACCTCAGCCGTATCGACAACAATCGAAGCCAAAGCCGCCTTACCTTGACGGACTAAGAAATTATGCAAACCAGAAACCGCTAATAGAATCGGCATCGCAAGTTTTCCTTTTTGATAATCACGATCAGATAAAATCAAAATCGTTGCGCCTTGGTCGATGGCACGTTCACTTTCTCGACATAATTGTTCTAACGCTTTTTCGAGTGTATGACGTTTATCTGGTTCATAATCATAGAGTGTCGATAAAGTCACAGCACGATGATTTTTTTGTTTTAAGGATTGAATCTTTAAGAAATCTTCTGTTGAAATCACTGATGAATCCACTTTTAATTTCGTACAGTTCTTCTCAATATCAGCCTTAACATCCACATCGCGACCTAAGAATAACTCTGTACCAATGACCATCTTTTCACGAATCGCATCAATTGGTGGATTGGTGACTTGCGCGAATTGTTGCTTAAAGTACGTAAATAAAGACTGTGGATTCTTACTTAATACCGCTAATGGAGAGTCAAATCCCATAGAAATAACTGGTTCTTGCCCGTCTTTAGCCATTGGAATAATCACGGTACGAATCATTTCATCGGTGTATCCAAAGACTTTCCACATTTGTTGCATGTCACGTTCACTATAGCTTGTCGCAGTTTGTTTAACGGGGGCAATTTTGTCTAAAGTTAACGTATTTTTCGCAATCCATTTTTCATAAGGATGTTGGCTCGCATAATGGGCTTTGACTTCTGCTGAATGCATGATTTTACCAGTTTTGGTATCCACTAAGAAGAAATTGGCTGGTCCTAATACACCTTTTTCAATCACGGTACTCGGTTCAAGGTCAACCACACCAGATTCAGAAGCTACAACCACTAAACCATCTTTGGTAATCGAATATCGTGAAGGTCGCAATCCATTACGATCAAGAGCAGCCCCTACTAATTGACCATCAGTGAAACATAAAGCAGCCGGTCCATCCCATGGCGCCATAAAACTTGCATTATATTCATTGAAAGCTGTTTGGCTGGCAGATAGATTGGCTTCTTTAGACCACGCCTCAGGGACCATCATCATTAACGCATGCGCCATATCACGACCATTGCGATAAAGGTATTCCATACAGTTTTCTAATTTCGCAGAGTCAGAGTTTTCTTCATCATAGACTTCAATCTGATGAGAGTGCATCCAGTTTTCTGCACCACGTAAGGTATTAATTTCACCATTGTGGGCTAAAAAGCGGAAAGGTTGCGCACGATTCCAACTAGGGAAAGTATTGGTTGAAAAGCGTGAGTGGGTTAAGGCAATACTTGTTTCCATCGCTTCATCTTGTAAATCTAGATAGAATAGACGCACTTGATAAGCATGCAGCATCCCCTTATAACAAATCGTCTGACTCGATAACGTACAAATCGTCAAATCACTTGCTAGGTACGTTTTTTCTAATTTACGACGAAGCAAGAATAATTGATCTTCAAATACTCGTCCTGCCTTCGTATCCACTGGTTTTTCAATAAAAATTTGGACAAAACTTGGCATCACTTTTTGAGCACCAGGTCCACAGTTTGAAAAAGCATATGGGACATCTCTTTGCCATAAGACATGATATCCTGCTTGTTCAATATCATTGACAATCGCCTGTTGTAAAGTCGCTTTTTGCTCGGCTTCTTTAGGTAAAAATAGCATGGCCACCGCATAATCATCTTTTGGTGGTAATTGTACGCCTGCTTCTTGTGCTTTTTTCTGGAAGAAACTATCAGGCATGGCCATTAAAATCCCTGCCCCATCACCCGTATCAGGCTCTGCACCAGTTCCCCCACGGTGATTCATTCTTTCTAACATGGTTAATGCATAGTCGACTAGTTGGTGACTTGCTTTGCCATCTTTTTGCGCGATAAATCCCATCCCACAAGCATCTTTTTCAAATGAAGGATCATACATTAATTTTGATTTTTCAGCTATCGTCATTGATTACACCTTCCTTTTTTCATCTAAACCTACCAACAATCAACTTTCTCATTTATTATTAATTTTTAATAAGTTTCTATAAGAATATTTTTAATTTTACATAAATTTTTAGAAAATTCCAATATATTTTTCACTGTTTTCATTGATAATCGTTATCAATATACGAAAAAGCAAGAAAAATACCCGCTTTTCATTCACATTCTTACAAAAAAAAAGAGGAAAGCACCTACCAGCTTTCCTCGACTGGTCGGCGATTTCCTCTAAAAAATTAGTTATGAGCTTTTATTCAAAGCCTACTTTTGCTTCTTCAGGAAATTCTGATTCAATCACTTCTGCACAGTGTTCACATACATGTTCTAGGTGTTCATGGTCACTTAATTTAGCTTTGACTTGACGACAACGATCACATACATGACCTTCTGCACGTTCCACTAAGATAGCTACATCTTCAAATTTTTGAGCAGCTTCAGGCGCACTTGCTGGACCTTCTGTGCTGACAGTAAAGAAGTCTGGTGAAATGATTAATAACTGTGGTAAGTTTGCATTTAAAGCAGTTAATAAAGCACGAACTTGTTCATTTGGATAAACCGTTACTTTCGCTTCCATTGATTTACCAATTAATTTTTCATTACGCGCCACTTCCAAAGCTTTCAATACATCATCTCTAAAGTCCATGAAGGCTTTCCACATATCAAGTAATTCTTCTTGATTCGCAAAAGTTTCAACTTCAGGGAATTCAGCTAATTGTACATATTCTTCCTCTTCTTTTAGGTAGCTCCAGATTTCTTCAGCCGTATGTGGGATAATTGGCGTTAATAATTTCGTCAAGGCCACAGCAGTATCATAAAAGACAGTTTGCATGCAGCGACGTTCATGATTATCAGCAGCTTCGATATAGACCACATCTTTGGCAAAGTCTAAGTAGAATGAAGAAAGGTCAACCGTTAAGAAGTTCACAACTGTACGATAGATGTATAAGAAGTTGTATTTGTCATAACCTTCTTTTCTGATTTGTTCGATAGTTTGATTTAAACGAACCATCATGTATTTATCTACTGAGCGTAAATCTTCATAAGCTACACGATTTGATTTTGGATCAAAGTCAGTCGTATTCGCTAATAAGAAACGCATGGTGTTACGGATTTTACGATAAACTTCAGATACTTGTGCTAAGATATCCATTGACACACGTACATCAGATTCATAGTCCACACTA
>JAEWFE010000113.1 GCA_023389005.1 Bacillota bacterium | reverse complement strand
TTTTGCCTCCATTGACATACGTTTCAATTTGTTGGGCATATCCTCGAATCCAAATCATCCAGACTTTGCTTCGAGCGATTCGCAATATAATGACATTCAGTCCTTCCTGACGCGTCTATTATCAGTAACTATGACTTCAGCTGACTCCCAGATATAAGCTTCTTTCACACATGAGGTAATTCATGCTATCTGGGCCTCCCAAGGTAAGATGCAATTCTTTCGTCACACAACCTCTGGATTTACTGTCTTGGTTTTACGTTTACCTTTCGGACTTCGATTTGCTTAGCAATCTCATCCACCATTTAGCCTTGTATCCAGTTTCTGTACGTAGGCTTGTTGACTTTGCTACACCGCTTTCTCCCCCTAGGCATTACTGCTGTCGGCTTGCGGTTCACTACACTTGGCGGTAAATACCCGTGTCTGGACTTACACCAGAAAGAAATTGCACCATACTTGGCACACAGTAAAAAAAGTGAAGCAACGCAATAAACATGTTGCTTCACTTTTTGTTATCCTTTAAATCTTTTTAGACGTAGGGCATTTAACAACACTGAGACGGAACTAAAACTCATCGCCGCACCTGCTAACATCGGGTTAAGCAACGGGCCACCGAATAAGTGTAATACCCCCATCGCTACCGGAATTCCTAAAACATTATAAGCAAAGGCCCAGAATAAGTTTTCTTTGATATTGCGCATGGTAGCTTTACTCAAACGTAAGGCTGAAACGACACCATTTAAATCTCCGCGCATCAAAACGATATCGGCGGACTCAATGGCAATATCCGTACCTGTACCTATCGCGATACCGACATTGGCTTGGGCTAAAGCGGGGGCGTCATTAATGCCATCGCCCACCATCGCTACTTTTTTCCCTTGCGCTTGTAATTCTTGAATCACTTGTGACTTTTGATCTGGTAACACTTGGCTAATCACCTGCGTAATACCGGCTTGTTTGGCAATCGCTTGAGCAGTCTGTTCATTATCACCAGTTAACATCACGACTTCTAAGCCCATTTTTTGCAAGGCTTGAATCGCTTGAGGACTGCTTGTTTTGACCGGATCACTCACCGCAATAAGTCCAATCAATTCTCCTTGGCTTGCGACATACATCACCGTATTGCCTTGGCTAGATAATTGAGCCACTTGAGCTTGCACCGCTTCAATTTCGATATCAAAACTTTGCATGAGTTTTTCATTTCCTAATAGCACTTGTTTTTCATCGACTTTGGCTTGAATCCCTTGACCAGTCACAGTATGTACGTCAAAAGCTTGTCCAAGAGTGATCTGTGCTTCTTTGGCTGCTTGTAAAATGGCTTGAGCTAGTGGATGTTCCGAGCGTTTTTCGACACTAGCCGCTAAATAAAGCATTTCTTCAGTTGTGACATTGGCAAAAGTTTGGATGTCGCGGACTTCTGGTTGACCTTTTGTAATCGTGCCAGTTTTATCAAGGACAATGGTTTGGATTTCTTGCGCAGTTTCTAGAGCTTCCCCATTTTTAAAGAGAACTCCTAGTTGTGCGCCTTTTCCAGTACCGACCATAATCGCCGTTGGAGTCGCCAAGCCTAATGCGCATGGACACGCAATGACTAAAACGGAAATCATAATCGTTAAAGCAAACACTAAACCAGAGTGTCCAAAAATCAACCAAGCAAACCCGGCTAAAATGGCCAAACTCATCACCACGGGAACAAAAATCGCTGAAACTTGATCGGCTAATTTGGCAATCGGTGCCTTGGTGCCTTGTGCTTCTTCGACTAATTGAACGATTTGTGAAAGGGTGGTATCTTCACCGACTTTGGTTGCTGTAAATTGGAAGCTGCCTGTCTTATTGATGGAAGCACCAATAACAGTATCGCCCACTCGTTTTTCTACGGGCATGCTTTCTCCGGTCAACATCGATTCATCCACCGTGCTTTGACCTTCTGTAATCACACCATCGACCGGGATACGTTCGCCTGGCTTGACTAAAATGACATCTCCTACTGCCACTTGTGCGATATCGACTAATTTTTCTTTACCATCTTTCAATACGACTGCTTTTTTCGGTGCTAAAGCTAATAATTCCTTGATAGCTTCCGAAGTTTTACCTTTACTGATGGCTTCGAAAGTTTTACCAAGCGTAATTAACGTCAAAATAACCGCTGCAGACTCATAATATAAATGCATGGCAAATTCCGCTTGACCTTGATACACGGCAAACGTACCGACTAAACTGTAGATAAAAGCGGCACTGGTTCCTAAAGCGACTAAAGAATCCATATTCGGATGTCCCTTAAATAACATCTTAAAACCATTTAGGTAAAAAGAGCGACCAAAATACAACACTGGCAAGGTTAAAACCAACTGCGCCGTCACAAAAGCAATCGGTGAGGTACTTGGATGAAGGAAAGCAGGTAGTGGCAAGCCTATCATGTGTCCCATCGATAAATACAATAAAGGTGCCGTAAAGACTAATGAAAGAAAGAACCTCCGCCACATTTGTTGGATAGCTGCTTGCTTTTCTTGCGCTAATTTTTCTTCATCGTCTTTTTTTAAGATAAAGGCTTGATAGCCCGCTTCTTTGACAGCTTGCATGATTTCATTAGCTGTTAGTTCTTGATGGTTATATTCAATACTTAATTTTTCCGTAGCTAAGTTCACATTGGCACTGGCAACCCCAGGTAATTTACGGGTCGCTTGCTCGATTTTGGCCGCACAAGATGCACAGCTCATCCCTTGAATCCCGAACACTTCTGTATCACTTGGTTTGACTAATTCAAAACCGATTCCCTTCACTGCTTGAGCCATATCATCGACATTAACTTGACTTTGCTCATAATCAACAGTTAGCTTTTCACTGGCTAAATTCACATTGGCCCTCTTTACTCCCGGCAAGGCTTTAATCGTGCGTTCGACATTTTGCGCACACGAAGCACAGTGCATGCCTTTAATTGGATAAGTTGCCTGACTCATAATAATCCCTCACAATCTATATTCGCTTGCAAAAAACTTGCAAGCTATTTCGTCTACATTTGTAATCAACTTACAAGTTTAGTGTACGCAACATTGTCCTTTTCGTCAATCATTTTTGCTTGATTTTTATGAAAAATAGCTATACTGTTTGACAAGCCAAGTGATTCTCATTTGAAAAAAATCGCTTACATGTTATACTTAAGCTAGTAGAGGAAGTCAGGTAGGAAAATTAGTTGTTTAAGGTGCGAAAAAATGAAAGGTGTGAGCACAATGATGATGTATACTCATTTAATACCGTTGCTAAGTTTTGTATTTGGACTCGTTCCCATCGCTTTACAAGTCGTGATGTGCGTATTACTATACAAAATCTGGCAAAAAATGAAATAAAAAATAGGCTCGTCTAGCTATTGAAACTAGATGAGCCTTTTATTATTTTGTTTCATTAGACCACTCAAAGCCGTCAAATTGTTCGCCGTCATAATATTTCAGCAATTCTTCATAGCTAAGTAACGAAGAAGTCATCGGTTCTTCTTCTAAATCTTGGGCATATAATTTACGTTGCTCCTCGACATAAGCATAATACTGCTCCATCAAGGCTTTAT
>JAEWFE010000086.1 GCA_023389005.1 Bacillota bacterium | reverse complement strand
TTGTAGTTGTCGAATTTGATCCACTTTAATCGTTTGGCCATCTGGTGTAACTTGATGTACATTGGGATGCTCATTATTTTCGATACGTAAACAATTGAGACACGCATTGCAAGGCTCGTTTTCTTTCACGTTAGTACAATATAAACGCTTAGCTAACCAAAGACTTTCTTGGTGTTTTCCTGTGCCTTTTTCCCCTTCAAAAAGATAAGCATGAGCCAAACGCCCATGCTCAATACTTTGTTTCATCAGAGAATGCACATTAGGATTTAACAATTCACCCATTACGCCATCCCCTTCTTTTTAAAAATGATGGAAACCTTCAACTGGTAAGACAAAGACCGTTGCACCGCCGACTTCTACTTCCAGTGGATAAGGCATAGGTGAGTCAATGGATAAATCTAAGGACATAGGAGAAGTGATAAATTGTTTTCTAGATTGACAAGTTTTCTTAATCAAAGCTAGGACTTCCTCTACTCGTTCATCTTCTAAACCAATCATGAAAGTGGTGTTGCCCGCTTTTAAAAATCCACCAGTGGTCGATAATTTTGTAGCGCGCACACCAGCCTCAATAAATTCATTGGCTAGTCGGTTACTATCCTTATCTTGAACAATCGCAATTATCATTTTCATCGCTATTCACCTCGTTTAAAAAATGTTGGGTTACTTTCCACAATTGCTGAAAAACTTGATTCAACAACTTCTTGTAAACTCATTTTAGCATCAATTCGATGAATACGCACTGGGTTTTCTTCTGCTAATTTTAGATAAGCATGACGCACCCGTTGATGGAACTCTAATCCCTCCAAGTCTAAGCGGTCGATATCTTTTTTGCGATGATTTTGGATACGTCTTAATCCCGTATCTGAATCAACATCTAAGTATAAGGTAAAATCTGGTTCTAATCCTTCTGTCGCAAATTCATTGATTTGAGCAATTTCTTTCATCCCAATTCGTCGACCTGCTCCTTGATACGTTAAGGAGCTATCTACAAAACGATCACAGATAACTATTTTCCCTTCATTTAACGCTGGGATAATCACCTCTACTAAGTGCTGACGACGCGCTGCAGCATATAGTAAGGCTTCTGTACGTTCATCCATTTGACGGTGATCAGGATTTAAGATAATTTGGCGAATTTTTTCCGCAATCAATACGCCGCCTGGTTCACGGGTTTTAATGATTTCTTTTTTCGCAATCATCTGTAAACGTGGAAACAATTCATTTAAGACGGTGGTTTTCCCTGCGCCGTCTGGTCCTTCAATTGTAATAAATAAGCCGTTAGCCATAATTTCCTCCAATATCTTTTATAGCTCGCGACGGCCTTCTACCGCTTTGAGCAAGGTTACTTCATCCGCATACTCAATATCGCTTCCTACAGACAAACCATGAGCAAGACGGGTCACCTTAATGCCTGCTGGTTTAATCAGCCTAGATAGATACATTGCGGTTGCTTCTCCTTCTGTCGTTGCATTGGTCGCAATAATCACTTCTTTGACTCTTTCATCATGAAGTCGTGTTAAGAGCGATGGAATTTGAATATCTTCCGGACCTGTGCCTTCCATTGGTGAAATGACCCCGTGTAAGACATGGTAAAGCCCCCGATATTCTTTCATTTTTTCTAACGCCATGACGTCTTTGGGTTCTTCAACGACAAGAATCGTACTTTTATCGCGCGTTTCATCACTACAGATTTCACATGGATCTTCTTCGGTGATATTGCCGCACACACTACAAAAAGTTAAATCACGTTTGACACTTAAAAGCGATTTTGCAAATTCATTCACCACTTCTTCTTTCATATCAATCGTATGGAAAGCTAATCTTGTCGCTGTTTTTTGACCAATCCCCGGCAGATTCATATAACTTGCAATTAATCTGGCAATTGGTTCTGGATATTGCATCGTCTCATCCCTTTAATTAAAATCCTGGTAAGCCTTTAGTATATTTACCTAGTGTGTCTTCTTGGGCTTTTTTCGCTTTTTGTAAGGCATCATTAACGGCCATAATCACTAAATCCTGTAACATTTCTGGATCTTGATCATCAATAATTGCAGGATTAATTTCCAAATCTTTTAATTGTTGTTCGCCTGTAACGGTAGCTTTGACATAATCATTGGTTGAAACACCGATAAAAGTCTGTTGATTTAAAGCTTCTTGAGCCGCCATCATTTCTTTTTGCATTTTCTTTACTTGTTTTAACATTCCTTGCATATTGCCCATTCCGCGCATCATAATGCTATCACTCCAAATTCTTCATTATTCTTCTATTTTCACTAAATCACCAAACAACTCTTGGGCTGTTTGGACCATTTTTTCCGTTTCTTGTTCTGGTGAGTTTGCTAATTCCTCTGCCATAAATTCATGATTTGGCTGCTGAGGTGTATCACCATCTGTTTGTTCATGCCCTGTTTTGTCAGTAGATGCTGCTTTTTTAGCAAATTCATCTTTATGTAGGGTAATGAATTCACGTCTTAATTGTGACCAGCTATCTGATGGAATAAAGACTAATTTCGGTGAATAATCTTTAATTAACAGACTGAGATAATTCTGCATATCATTCAGTAGCGTTTGATCATTAGCCGCTTTATTACATAAAATTTCATAACCAAAGGAGATTACTAGTCCATCTGGAGAAGCTGCTTGCACTTTTGAAGCATGTAATAAAGCCCGTTGCGTTACTTGCAAGTGTTGCATCAATTCTTCCCAAACTTGATTCACTGCTTGCAAATCTTCACGAGTGGCTTTTGATAAGACTTCAAACACTTGTACTTTCGGAATCCGATATTGCACCGTACTTTGTGAAGATGTGGTACGTTTCGGTTTATTTTCCGTCGGTGTGCTTCCTTGATTTTGCTTCAATTGCGAAACTTCTTTTTGTAAAGCTTGAATTTGCTGTTTTAATTGTTGCACCTCTTGTGAATCCATCGCAGGACTTGCACTCATTGCTTGTGAACCAACAGATAGACGAGGTGTTTGTGTAGGCTCACTTAATTTTACAATCGCCACTTCTAGATAGATTGTTGGATTCGTGACAAAGCGTAATTCATTTTGTGCCTTGGAAAGTATCTCTATCCATTGAAAAATCGTTTCTGGTGCTAAATCTTTGGCCAACTGATGAAAACTCTCAGTATAATTGGTCGCTTGCTGTGCTAAATAATCTGATGCTTTTTGTGCAATTAATAAATCACGACAATAAACCAATAAATTTTCCAATAATCGCTTAGCTTCTTTTCCCGCTTGCAATAACTCTTTGACTGCAGTTAAGGCTTGTGCAGTTTCTTGTTTTTCACAATAGGTCAATAGTTGCGCCATCACTTCATCGGATAAACTACCGGTCACACTCATCGCCGTCTGCAAATCAATGTGTTCAGGATGATAGGCAATGGCTTGATCCAATATACTTAACGCATCCCGCATCCCACCTTCTGCACATCTCGCAATGAGTTGAAGTGCCTCTTGATCATAGGCAACTTGCTCTTGGTCCAATATATAGGCCAAATGCTCGCTTATTTCTGGAATTCCAATACGCTTAAAATCAAAACGTTGGGTCCGCGAAATAATGGTAGCCGGAATCTTATGCACTTCGGTTGTTGCCAGAATAAAGATGACATTCTTTTTAGGTTCTTCTAACGTTTTTAATAAAGCATTAAAAGCCCCTGTTGAAAGCATGTGCACTTCATCGATGATATAGACTTTATACTTTGCTTGTGTCGGTGCATAATTTGCTCGATCACGAATCAAGCGGACTTCATCGACTCCGTTATTACTGGCCGCGTCCATTTCAATGACATCATCCAGCGTCCCTTGCGTAATTGAACGACAAATCTCACATTCATTGCAAGGCTCGCCGTCTTTTTGATGAGGACAGTTTACCGCTTTTGCAAAAATCTTCGCCGCACTGGTTTTCCCTGTTCCTCGAGGGCCGGTGAATAAATAAGCATGCGAAATCTGATCTTGTTTAATTGCGTTTTTTAAGGTCTGCGTAATCGCCTGTTGTCCGACAATATCTGCAAATCTTTGTGAACGCCATACACGATACAACGCTTGATAACTCATTTTACCAGTCCCTTTCTGCGTCTATTTTTTAAATACGCTAATCTATATTATACAAATTTTCGCCTCAAATAGCTAGGAAAAAATCAGTAATGTAGTCTCTAATCGGTTCAATTATACTTTCTAAAATGCATCACAATCTCTTATACCGTTTCATCCATTTATTTCATCTATTCATTCAATCATGAGCCTTAATTGCATATTCCATATCTTATTTATCCTTTAATCACATATAAATATCTTTATGTTGTTCGAATTGTTTTTTCAACTTAAAATTTAGTTCCAAGATACGCTTTGTATTCTTTTTCTTTTCTGTATCAGTTGATTTATTATTACGCATACTTTTTTCACTTCCATTTATTTATCTATAAGTACAATTTAGCATATATTCTAATATAAATCTTGTAGTTTTTGTACTGTGTATACATAAAAATAGAGAAGCCCTTCTGATACGATAAGGCTTCTCTTAATTATTATTCTTCTTAGTGGTTTATCCCACACTACCTTCCAATGACTCTTTTGGGAATCAAAGGAAAGGAATAGGCTTTATAGAGATATCTCATTTAACAAATTACTATAGACTGACGATATACATTAGCAGATACTATCATCGAGAACGTAGCCAATATCGTAGCCAAAACAGCAGGTAGAGAAGTTATTTGAGGATTCAAATTATTCTATTTCAGCCATGAAATTAAATACAATGATACTGGTTGAAAACAGCTGATATATCAATGTTTTTTATAGACCTAATCACTTTATTGATAATAAATCATCTTGTTTAGTTTTTTGGTCGTATTCAAGTTGCGAGGTGTGCTTTTGGCATGAACCTTCATATAGCAATATAGTTTTCAAACTCTTTATTCGTTGATTTATAGCATTTTAAACCATATACTTCAGAGAATATTTCCAACTGTTTACATTCAAAAGGTTCATTCACTAAATTTTTCCCATGATTTAACATTTTATTTATTGAATTATTGCCTCTATCTGGAGTTATAATAAATGCTTCTATCTGATGAAAATTAGAATCATCTATACTAAGTTCTTTATTTAATATAGATAAACTATCATGCATTTTATTTTTTATTTTCTCCCATTTCAATTTATTGTTTTTTTGATTTTTAAACTCTATTAAGTAAATCTTGTCTAAAGTAATATACAGACTATCCATTGATGATACATGTGTAATATGATTTTTCTCGCAAAATTTTTCTTTTATTTCATCAAAATCAAATGCAGGTTCTTCATTAGAGCTCAAATAGCAAGTGGGATTTTTAGAAGTATCTATTGAACATTCTTTAAAAGTAGATAAACAGGAGCGATGCTCATTGAATAATTTATTTAGTGTCTTTTCAATCAAGTTCATCCCTCAGTTCTTCTAAATTACTTAAAGGGCGATACATATCTTTAAATATAGTTTCTAAGTTATCAGTAACATCTATAATATTACTTGCGCCTAAATTAGTTTCGCTTATTGAACTATAAAATTTAATGTTTTTGTCTTTTTTATACTTTTTATAGAAAATATCTATTGCTTCGACAAAGTATGGACTATGAGAAGTAACTAAAATTCTAATAGGAAAATGCACCGATATCCAAACAACTAATTCCGCAAATTTCACTTGCCATTCTGGATGTAAATGGGTTTCTGGTTCATCTAATATCAAATATTCCGCATTATTTAATAATCCATATTCCATTAACATCTGAATAGTAGAGAAAGATTTCATACCAGCTGAAAGGGAATCAAAACTTATTTCACTAGAAAATTCTGGATTTTCATAAACATATCCACCATTTACTCTGTTAATTTTCCCGCCTAGAACTTTAGAAAAAATTTGACGAATGTTTTCGTCTTGGATACTCTCATCAAAAAAATTTCTTTGACGACTTGCTTTATTAATTTGAGTTAAAGTATTTCTTCTATGCTTATACCCACCTAAGTATCCATTTTCCTGTCTATGTGGAGTCATATACCTAGCAAAAGGATCATCTAATAAAAACGGATCATCTAAATAGATAATTTCTGAGTAATTTCTTGACACATCGAATTTTGACTTCTCAAAATCAATGGATTTGTTTTGAATATAAAGAAAAACTTCATCACCATTATTTTCTATAAGTTCTATTGATGAATTTGAATTGTTGTCATTTACTGACGTATATCTTCCAGAAAATTCATTGCTAAGCATATCGTCTAAAGTTAGAATCTTAGTTGCTTTGTCATCTTGAGATTTAGAAACTCTATCTTTCAGATTATTAATTGATATTTTTAAGTTTTCATTGTCCTTAATATTATTCTCAAAATCCTCAACATATCTATTCATTTCTTCAATCTTTTTATCCAACAAATCATATTTTTCTGTTATAGATAATTCTTCTAAATATGAATATTCTTCCCTGTGCCCCCATCGAATTGGTCTTTCTCTTATTATACTAGAAAATATATAGCTAGTTTCATCATATAATTTTTCATAATCTACTGACCGAATCCATCTTGAAATTCCACTTAACTCATTTAATATACTCTTATATTTATTAAGTAATATCGAATCATCACTTATCATATTTTGAACCGTTGCAATACTATAAAGTACTTTTCCTACAGTACTTTTACCGGAATTATTCACACCAGTAAGTACAGTTACAGTTTGAAGTTCTATCTCTGCTTGTTTAACAATACCTATATTAGATAATTTCAATTTCATTATTTTACCTCCTTACGTTTTCTCTCAATATGATACTATTGTAACAGTATTACTAAAAAAAATATATATATTCATAATTGTTCTGAGTAAATTAATTATTATTATCAAAAAGTGTAACATATAAGTATACTCTAACGGTACATATCATCTTTATTATATATATCAATAATTCAATGTAACACTTAAAGGTGTAACATTAATATTTTAAATCAAATTGCCCGCTACAAATAGTCAATTAAGAGTATTTTATATCCAATGATTTTTGAATAAATTTAATTACTCTATTGAGAGTAATTCTTATTGATTAGCTGTTCAATCGTATTCAAATGACATGCCTTCAATAAAGACTATCTTTTCCAGTCATCTTCGTATTCAGATAATGGAATATTAGGAAGAATAAGTCCATCGAACCTGGTATGTTTTCTTTTCTCTTCAATATTAACTAACATGACCAACATTATTATTGCTTCTCTACAAGTTCTCAAAAGATTAATAGCTAAGTCATGGAATTCTTCTATGGAGATAGTTGTTGCTAACACATCTATTCTTGAATCTTCTGTAAAAAAATTTCATCATATGATAAAATTTTTAAATATCTATGTTCCATTACATTTCTTATTTGATAAGTCCTATTCAATATAGGATCTATATAATCTTTATATTCAGAAATTGAATTACCATAGAGGTCTTTTTTTATCCAATAAAGAGCCTTCAAAATATAATTAGACTCAGAAATTTTTAATAAATTCGTATTGTTACTCCAAATAGCTCCAAAAGAAACTTTTCTCTTCGTTAATCTTAGGGAATAATATTCATTCAAAAAAAATCCAATTCTATCGAATAGAGAATATATTGTTCGATAAGCACTTTTTATCATTTCTATATTTAATCCATATACAGGATAATCCATAGTATTGGTTAAAAAAACATCCTTATCGGAGAAATGTGTCTTAAAATTTGAATTTTTTATTCCTTCATACATCATAAATCTTGCTGAACCATATTCTTGCTTTATCTGGTTAAATAATCCATGGAATCGCGGGTATAATTCATCCACGGGAGCCAACATATTAGGTAAACGAATTGGATCGTATGCTTGATTTACAGAGTAATCAAAATCATTCAAAGTATTAAGAGCTAAACAGTTTTGAGCAAACCATTTCCGATAACTAAGTTCCTCACTTGCAATGTTCACTAAATTATATTTTTCTTGAAAATCGGGAGAATAGCAAAAATTTAAATCAGGTATATTCTCTAATTTCTTTTTAAAATCATCACTTCCTAAAATATACTTTAACCTTTTTAGAAAACTTTCTTTTGCTTCTGAATGAATCTCCCTCTCAGAAAAACTGATAGTTTCTTTCAATAATGAACATACTTTTTCAAGTATCAACTGTTGATGTCCTGTATCATAGTCAAAATATCCGTAATCATATAACTCCATACCTAGGTTGCCGATAGCCATTCCAAAACCTTGTTTAGCTAATTTTCTATTTTCATATATGGCCTTTGGTAATCTTCCAATATGACTTAGAATATTACAATAATTTACGTTAGTTTTGAAATATAGTCCATTGAAATTAGCTTCTTCAATCTCATCTATTATGTTATTTTTTGCATATTCATCTTGTAAAAGCAGACTTCTACGGCAAAGATATAAGATCTTTTCTATAAACTTTTCTTTATCGACCGTACTTAAATCAGTTATTTCTATATAATTACTTAAAGATGTAAAACTATCGTAATATAGTTTGGCACGAATCATCATATGCCTATCTTCACTTTCAGCTAGTATTCGACATTCTTCACTTAATTTTAAAAGCAAATTACTATTTCTATTGTTATACGCAAAATCGCAGTCTTCGGACTTTAAATTTAGAGACTCATCTTCATACCACATAATTTCAACTATTCCTTTTCCAACCTAAATTTTTTTAACTCTTCCACTAGTGTTCTACCAATATCTAACGAATGCTGAGTATTCATTTTTAACCGTTGATTATCATCATCAATGTCAAGAAAATCATCTTCCTCAATATCTGTATTTAATTTTTTTAAAATTTTTGCCATATTTAATTCGATGTATCGTTCAAAACCATGTTGTTCACTTTTAGACTCAAATATGGGAACTACGCTAAGAAACTTGCGACGAGAATAACATGCTTCAGTGGAATCTTCATCAAACATAAAAAGATGTAGATAAAATTTTGTTGTACTTTTTATAAAATAGCGATAATCTAATAAATTACGTCTATACTTTTCAATGGCTATGAATCCAAACTCTGGGATTGGAGTATGATAGCGACCCGAGTCAAGACTGATAGTCTGAGTCTCGTACAATACAGTATTGTGGTATCTACACTCATAATGATAATAAGATGTTGATAAGTTCATTTGATTGTATGCATAAAATGGGGCCACATTTTCATCATAAAATTTATGGGCGAATAATTCCAAACGTAGCCAACTATTAAAATGCAAATAAAAAAATGCTCGAAACGCTTTAATATCAACGTTTCGAGCAATGAACTAGTTATTATCCGACAGAACCTTCCATTTCGTAGCTGATTAAGCGATTAAGCTCAACGGCATATTCCATTGGTAGTTCTTTGGTAAATGGTTCCACAAATCCCATCACAATCATTTCTGTGGCTTCAGCTTCTGATAAACCTCGGCTCATCAAGTAGTAAAGTTGCTCTTCAGAAATTTTTGAGACTTTGGCTTCATGTTCTA
>JAEWFE010000085.1 GCA_023389005.1 Bacillota bacterium | reverse complement strand
TAATGCTGTCATGTGGGAAGCAGTGGCCAATAAACGTGCTGATGCGATGGTGGCAGCGTGGTTACCAAACACCCATGCGAGCCAATACAAAAAATATAAAGATCAATTGGTGGATTTAGGTGCCAATCTAAAAGGAGCAAAAGTGGGATTAGTCGTTCCTAGTTATATGAAAGTCGATACCATTAGCGATTTATCCGATGAAGCTGGTAAGAAGATTACCGGAATCGAGCCAGGTGCTGGAGTTGTTGCTGGTGCTAAGAAAACAGGCAAAGCTTATGATAATTTAAGTGATTGGCAAGTAGAGACTTCTTCATCAGGTGCAATGGTCGTGGCCTTAGATAAAGCAATTAAAAATAAGGAAGAGATTGTCATTACTGGTTGGTCTCCTCATTGGATGTTTGCCAAATATGATTTGAAATACTTAAAAGATGATAAGCAGAGTATGGGTTCAGCTGAAGAAATTCATACAATGACAAGTAAAGGTTTTGCCAAAGAACATCAAAAAGCCAATCAAATTTTAGATAATTTCCATTGGAGTACCAAAGATATGGAAAGCGTGATGTTGGACATTCAAAATGGGAAAGATCCAAAGCAAGCTGCCAAAGATTGGATCAAAGCCAATCCGGAAAAAGTCAAAGCTTGGGTGAAATAATCAAAAGGCATTGGAGTGTTGTCTCCAATGCCTTTTTTGGTACAACAATGAACGCACATGCCTAAAAGACATGTGCGTTCATTGGAATATGGGAAAAGATAATTTACATTAACTTGAAACAGCAAATACATATGTAAAGGTGTAAAGGTTAAATATATTTACAATCTTTACATACTCCATTATCTTATAAAATGCTCAAAATGAAAAGGGGTAAATGCAAAAAAAATCAAAAAAATTTAAAAAAATCCTGCGAATAAGATTATATTTGCTATTTTTTTATTTTTGGAATAGACCAAAACGGCATATCTTGACATTTAATCCATTATTTTGCATGAAAAAAGCGCCTGATTGAAAGAAAGTGGATAACGAAAAAGAATAATAGGTTAACCATATTCGCTATAATCAAAATACGAAACAAAACAGGCAAATCTACGCAAGTGCTTGTCCTAGATGAGGTTTTGCATATAAAATAAAAATTAGTATTATTTATGCATTGTAGTAAAAAAACGAGGATGTATCTGTGTGATTGTATAGAGACTTTATCTTGTTTCAATATTTATCATTTAGAGTAATTATAAAAAGAATTTTGTGTTTAGTTATTATTCACTTAAAAAGCTTGAAATGATGGTGTTTTTATGTGCTTGCGGAAATGATAAGCAAAATAGTTTACATATGTAAATGTTTATTTATACGTGTCTTTACATGTTTATATTTGTTTATTAAAATAGAAATCATCAAAAAAAGTTGTCGAAAATTGATAATTTTTCTTGTATTTTCCTAGAAAATGGTTGTATAATGAATTTGGGGAATGAAAGAATATTGGAGGGGAATAGTATGGAGTCTATTCGAGAAGTACAATATTTTACATTGGATAGTGAAAATTCACTTGTACAAACTGAGAATCAACCATTTGAATTCGCGAAATTATTAACTTTGAATTCTACTTCAAAGTCATGGACAGCTTCAAAGCGTGTTCATGCAAGAGAGCGCGGAAGATTAGAGAGTGATCTTGCTACATTAGATGAAAAATATCGCGCTTATATGATGATGCAACAATCAAATCATAGAAGATAATCAAAAAGAGTCAACCATTTTTCGTGGTGTGACTCTCTTTTTTTATAGGCGGATGGATCGTTTGAAATAATTAGGTATCCGATTTTGGTCTGCAGTAAGAAACGGTTCTTGTAAGCGACCACGTCTAGCCGCATGAATTCTTTTTGATACAGTAAATGGTTCATCAGCTAAAAGTAGTTTTTGAATATGGGTTAATTCTCTATAGGCTTCTTTGTCATAATAAGATGTATTTCGAGTCATATTTTTTCTCTTTTCATTATTATTTCGTTTAAAATTATACACGATAAAAATTATTTTTCAATAGTTATATGGAAATATATGAATTATTATTTTTTTCATAATGTACTATAATTAGTGTATTAAACGTGCATATGTAAATTATTTTATTTATACTAATTATAAATGTATAGTTATTTAAAATAATTTTTATGAAATAGATTCTGCGCTGTTGAAAAGCAGATGTTGCTAAAGCTTTTTAAGCAAGATACATGAAAAAATGCAGTATTAGTTGTAAAATTAAAGGTGTAATACATATTTAAAGAGGTGTACATATTATGAGTAAAATTCCAACTTACAAGTTAGCAAATGGTCAAGAAATTCCGGTACTAGGTTTTGGTACTTGGCAAACTCCTGATGGGGATGTGGCCGAACAATCTGTATTGAAAGCTTTAGAAAGTGGTTATCGTCATATTGATACGGCGATGATTTACGGCAATGAAGTTTCTGTCGGTCGTGCCATTCAAAAAAGTGGGGTTGCTCGTGAAGATTTATTCGTAACGACAAAATTATGGAACACTGATCATGGTTATGAATTAGCAAAAAAAGCGATTGATCAGTCTTTACAAAATTTAGGCTTAGATTATTTTGATCTCTACTTGATTCATTGGCCAAATCCAGTTCATTTTCGTGAAAACTGGCAAGAAGCTAATAGTGAAGCTTGGCGTGCGATGGAAGAAGCGGTTGAAGCAGGCAAGATTAAATCTATCGGTGTTTCGAACTTTAGAGCTCACCATTTAGATGCTTTGCTTGCAACAGCTAAAATTCGACCAGTTGTGAATCAAATTTACCTTAACCCATCTGACCAACAAAGAGAAGTGGTAGCCTATAACAATGCGCACAACATCTTAAGTGAAGCTTATAGTCCACTAGGCACAGGGAATCTGATTGGTTTACCAGAGCTAGAAAAGATTGCGGCGAAATATCAAAAGAGTGTGCCACAATTGTTACTACGTTGGAGTTTACAAAAAGGTTTCTTACCATTACCAAAATCTGTTACACCATCACGGATTGAGCAAAACTTCCAAGTCTTTGATTTCATGATTGATGCCCAAGATATGGCAGCGATGGATGCATTACAAGGGGTTAAGAGTTTAGCTACTGATCCAGATACAACGAATTTTTAATAGCAACATCGAGCATAGCGGTATGGCTATGCTCGATGTTTGTATATTGTTTCTTTCAAGTATTGAATACCGATTACCAAAAATACGATACAGCCTGCAAATAGTAAACTAAATCCAATAGGGAGCAAGAAGAAATTTTCGTGTAAAATTCCCTGGGCATCGATATATTCTACAGATAAAGCTTTGATTACTAGACAAACAATACCAAGTAATAGAAGAATGGTACCGGTAAGAGTAGTGGCTAAATTTAATTTTGCACGTTTTGTTTGATTGGTATCTTCTATTAATTTTTCTGTCAATTTATTCATTTTTTCATCTCCTAAAATTAGTTCATCTAACGTCACATCGAATATTTCTGTAATAAGTATCAACATTTGAATATCAGGTAAATTTCGATTGTTTTCCCAGTTTGAAACAGCTTGACGTGTGACATTCAATCGCATTGCAAATTGCTCTTGGGTTAAATGATTTTTTGTACGTATTTGTTTGATTTTTTCAGCAAATTGCATCTTCATCCCTCCTCGCAATCGATGATATCATAAGAATAGAAAGTATGGTAGAAAGCTAAGATTGCATCAAGGAAAGTATTGCTTGCAACCTTGATGTTTTGATATTTTGCCTTTATTATAGCATGAGAAAAATTTTATGAAACATTTAAGAAAACAGTGATTTTTAAATAAGTCTCTATAGTTTTTTGTGATTATTTTCTGTATACTTTCATTATATTTAGAAAATGAGGTTAATGGATGGAGCAAAAACATTTAAAAAAGGAAATTAATTTAGTAGGTGCCTTGTCAACAGTGATGGGTACGGTAATTGGTGCAGGGGTCTTTTTCAAAGTGGCCAGTGTCGTCAATCATACGCAAAATGCCTCGGCTACTTTATTTGCCTGGGCTTTGGCAGGTGTATTAACGATTTGTGGGGGCTTGACGGTTGCTGAATTAGCCACAGCGATTCCTAAAACTGGTGGAGCGGTGCGCTATATTGAAGAAGCCTATGGTAAATTGCCTTCGTTTTTACTTGGTTGGGCGCAAATGATTGTTTATTTTCCAGCAAATATTGCCGCATTAAGCATTATCTTTGCTACCCAGTGTATCAATCTATTTCATTTGTCCTCTTCTATATTACTACCCTTAGCGATTTTAGTAGGTTCGAGTGTAACGGGGATTAACTTGTTAGGCACAAAGGTAGCGGCCAATGTGCAATCAGTAACGCTTATTGTAAAATTGCTACCGATTAGTTTAATTATTCTAGCAGGACTATTTACACAAGGTCAGGTGCAAATAGCTTTAGTGGATGCAAGCTTTTTTGATCATACCAATGCTGCCCATAATTTTGCTGCTGCGTTACTGGCTACTTTATTTGCCTATGATGGTTGGTTAAATGTAGGAAATGTCGCAGGCGAAATGAAGCATCCACAAAAAGATTTGCCTAAAGCGATTATCTTGGGACTTAGTTTTGTGACTTTAGTTTATGTGCTGATCAACTGGGCTTTTTTAAAGAATATACCGGTTGAGCAGATTGCTGGTAACTTAAATGCAGCAAATTTAGCAGCTATCCAAATGTTTGGTGGTTTTGGTGGAAAATTAGTGACGATTGGGATTTTGATTTCGGTATATGGGGCACTAAACGGCTATACAATGACCGGAATTCGCGTGCCTTATGCTTTAGCGAAAGAAGATGAATTGCCTTTGAGTCGCTATTTCAAACGTCTTTCTAAACATACCGCGATTCCGTATGTCGCCGCTTTGTTTCAACTAGCCATTGCCATTGTGATGATGTGTTTAGGAAATTTTGATTTATTGACGGATATGCTAGTTTTTGTGATGTGGTTTTTCAGCATTTTGATTTTTGCGGCAGTTTTCGTATTACGCAAGACGCAACCAGATTTACCAAGACCATATAAAGTTCCGTTATATCCAGTTTTACCACTCATTGCGATATTCGGTGGTGGGTTTATTTTAGTAATGACAATCGTTTATTCAACCCAGCTTGCCTTAACCGGAATCGGGCTGACTTTACTAGGAGTTCCTGTATTTTACTTAGGGCGAAAAATGAAATAAAAAATCAATCAGCGTGAGGTTTTGTTGCTTCACGCTGATTTTTTCTTACATTGTTTAACGTATGCTTTGGACAATACTTTTGGCATATTCGGCTAAAATTTCTGGAGCTTTTTGTTGGTGTTGGCCAATTTGTTTGACGATGGCCGATCCGATGATGACCCCGTCTGCAAGTTGACTCATTTGTTTGGCTTGTTCACTTGTGGCAATGCCAAAACCAATCGCCAC
>JAEWFE010000045.1 GCA_023389005.1 Bacillota bacterium | reverse complement strand
GCCAATATTACCGAGAAAAATGGCCCACTTGCTGGACTGACAACCGTTGATGGTAGCGAAGACATCCTATTGATTACCGATAAAGGGGTTATCATCCGCTTTAACGTTGATTCTGTCTCACAAACCGGCCGTGCGACTTTGGGTGTGCGTCTAATGAAGATGGAAGAAGATACCAAGGTTGTAACCATGGCAACCGTTGAACCAGAAGAAGACGAAGATGTGTCAGAAGATCAAGCAAATACTGAAAGTTCAGAGGCTACGGATAAACCAGACGAAACGGAATAAAAAGTTCCACGTGAAACAAATACTACTCACATCCTCTCACTTACCTTAGGTGGCTGAGGGTGTGAGTTTTTTTGTGTATCAAGCATGGAGCAACTTCTTTTGGGTGTAAGTCCAGATAAGACTAATTTCGGATGCTATGTGACAAAAGAATAGAGTAAAAAGATTCAAAGCAACATAATGTAGCATGATAATTCTTGAATATTGGTATAAAATTAATAAAATATTAGATATAGATTAAAATGTCAGGAGATGAAAAAGATGATAGGGAAATTTTTGCAACAAAGAAGGGTAGCGAGAGGGCTTACTCAAGAATATGTAGCGAATCGGCTAAATATTAGTAGACAAGCAGTTTCTAATTGGGAGAAAGGAACTAGGCAAATAAATATTACTGATTTAATTGCCTATGCAAAAATTTTGGAAATATCATTTGAGGATTTGGAAGTACATATCAATCATTTTACGAAATTAGAAAGTGAAGAATACAAAACGAGTAGTGCATCAACTAGGATACTTCCGGAACATTTTAATTTGGAATTGAGAAAATCTAACAGTAATCACAAAAAAATAAAACATATAAAAATCGAGGGTGATAAGGTTGTAGGTGTGCACATACTCTTAACTAGTTTATTGTTTGGAAATAAAGAACTTGTCATAAAAAATTGTCCTTCAGCATTAGATTTTTTAAATATCCTTTATGAATTTGGTAGTAGCGGATGGATGGATGCAAAGACAAGCAAAGACAAGCTAAAATTAACTACGCAAGATATACCGTATGATATTACAACTTTAAACAGAATTAGTAGGGCTAGTATAGGTGTAATTTCTGCTTTGACATATAAATATCATAAATTATTATTTACTTTCCCTGGTGGAGATGATTTTTGTGACAGACCAATCAATTTACATCTCGACATTCTTTCGACAATATCCACCTATCAATATGACGCTATTGATAATTGTTATTACTCCGAAAGAAATGATTTACTAAATAAAAATATTTCCTTAAATTGTTATGCGATGGGAAGTAAAAGTGTAGGAGCTTTTTTTAATGCAATTAGTCTGGCATATGTATATCCGAATGAAATAATGATTAATGGCATATCACCAGATCCAACAATATCTTATTTAGTGAGTCTGTTAGAAAGTGCAACAAATAGAAGCGTAGAATATGTTACATCTGATAAAATACGGATTCCTAAAGTAGAAGAGATAGAAATAAAAGATGCTGAAATAGTTTTACCTCCTGATATGAGTGTTCTTGTTTCTTATGTGTTATTGTTATGGAATTCATTAGATGATGTTGTTTTTTTGAATGTTGAGAAAAAAGATATTCCAGAAAGTTATCTATGGTTCTTTAATAAACTGGGCTTAAGTGTTGTAGATAGAGGTAATTCTCTCTCATTTTTAAAAAAGAAACAAATGGATAAAGAATACTTTGAATTTTTACGTTTGGGAGCAGTTCCGTTTATATCTACTGACTTAGGACCAATTATTTCGGAATTTCTTGCTTCTCGAAATATATCATCCATACTATTTGACGAAATATTTATAAGTAGGGCAAGTCATATCTCAGAACTAAGCAAGCTAGGTATTAATTTAAAAGTTTTAGATAATGGCGCTTTAAAAACATTGCGTAGAACACAGATTTTAGAAATACAAGAAAAAACTTTTGATTTAAAAGATATAAGAGCAGGAATGGCTATATTGATGGGAATTAATCAAAATAAAGTAACTTATCCGATAAACTTACGTAAGTTCGATCAAGTTTTAAGAGGATATGGTAACGTAAAAGAAGTGTTGGAAATGATAGGATACGAGGTAGAAATCTATGGAGAAACTTAATTTTTACTCATATGATAACTTTGAATTATTCTCACATGAAAAAATAACAGGTATATGCTTATTGGGAGCGTGTACAGCTAGAAATATAGCTCTAGGAATAGAATATTTTTCAAATAAACAAATTAGGTCGTATGCACCATATGAGACGATATTTAACTTACCTTCATTATTAAACGATTTAGAAATAGTCAGTAAAAATTTAGAACATAAAATAATAATCAATGAAGAAACTAATGTCTTTTCAGATAAAATTAGATTTTGGAATCAATCTCAAAATATTAAAGATGTTGTTTTAGAAAATAAGCGTATAGATAAAGGTGTTATTGAAGGAATTAAAAATAGTGAAGTTGTTATCGTTGCTTTAGGTTCAGTTGAAATGTGGCAATATTCAAACAAAGTGTTAAATAGATTACCTAAAAATAAATATTTTCATTCTGAGGTAGAGAATGTTTATTTAGAAGTTGATGAAGCAAAAATAATGATGAATAGGATAATTAGGTGTATTAAAAAAATGAATCCAAATATTACTATTCAATTTTCAATTCCATATATTCTATTGAAGGCATCTGAGAAATTTTCAAATTTACACTTAGCCACGACAGAAAATTATAGAATCTTAAAAACCGCTATAATGGATTTAGGCGAGGAATATTATTTTCCTGAATACGAATTATTTAAATTTCATATTGAAAAAAACAACGAAAATTTTCAGTTAGATAATCGACATCCTTCTGTAAAGCTAATTTCTAACGTAACGAAGCATATTGTATCAGAAATTGACAAAAATTATGTAAAAGAATGGCATAATGACAAATTTATTATCAATAAAGTAAATGAGAAAGGGATTATTTATGGAAAAGAAATTTTATAGTGAAAAATTTTTAACAAGTTTAAATATACAAAGCATTCCGCCATCGGATTTAATACGAAATGATTCTAATCTATTTACGTTTTCACCTATACAAGATGAACTGGAAAAATTTGATAATAATCTTAGCGGAATATTTTATAAAGAGCAGTTATGTTTTAGGCAAGTTTACCCAGCAAATTTGATAAATCCCTTATCTACACCGTGTCAGAAATTAATTAGTTTTTTTTCGTTTGAAGAAACGAACTATATTGATTTCATAACAAAAGTATCTGGTATTTTTTTGAATGAAAAGGTTAATTTTGAAGATATATATGTGATAATTCCGAACATTGACAGTTTGCGAGATAACTTCACTGTATTTACCCGTAATATTATCACGATAGATTCGAATAGATTAAAGTGTAAACTGCCATTGCGAGGAAATCACTATTATATCAAGATTTGTGTAAAATATAATAATGGCTTAGTAACATTAATAAACTTTGTATTAGTAGATTATAAATATGGAAGTAAATTATCTAAAATTGATAGTGTATTGTTTCCATTAAGATTAGATATGGTTAGTGAACAAGCGAAATCTCTATTTGAAACAATCAGGTATAGACAGCTTTATCAGAATATATATAACATAACTGATAATCATGAAATCACACATTTTATAGTGAGTCAGCTGCTAGCCATTTCTATCTTACTATTAGAACTCAAAGAAGTAAGTAATCGTAAACAGGGATATTTAATCAAAAAATTAGCTAGGGAATTTTTTTTAGAGTGTGATTGTAATCATTTACCAGTAAAATCAATTTTATCTTATTTTCCAAAGATAGAAAAAATGCTTACACATATGTATTCCGAATATTCCATTACAGTGCATAAGGCAGTTAGAAAAATACAGAATAGTAAACCCAAGATAGATGCAAAATACGCTCATGAAACATTAGGCTTACCCTATAAATTATATCAGCTGCTAATTGATCCAACTTATCAGGTTGATTATTTACCTAGTAATTTTGCATATTATAGAGATGCTACGAGAAATAGATATGATAATCCGATTGAAAGGTACAGATAATAATGAAAAACATATTCATTCTACATCCATATAGAGCAACGTATACCGATATTTTAGAGTGTATCTCAGAAAAACATCATTATGTTCTATTAATTGATGAAGCAAAACAAGCATCATTTGCAGAAAATTTACCGAATAATGTAGAGCTAATTACGGTTGCTTGTTATCAAAATAATTGTAGAGAAGAAGCTGAAAATATACTAAAAAGTCATAATATTGATGCAATTATAGCGTTAGATGAATTTGATATAATATTGGCTTCGGAATTACGAGAAAAATATTGTATTCAAGGTCAAGGAAAAGCTGAAGCAACTATTTTTCGAGATAAAAAAATCATGATTCAAAGAGTGAAAGAATTAGGATTTGACGTTCCTGAATCGCAAGTAGTTTCTAGTCTTTCAGAAGTTAAAGAATTTTTAAATAGATACCAAGACATTATTGTAAAGCCGTTAAGTGGGGCGGGTTCAGTGAATACATTTCGTGTTCAATCAATTCATGATATATCAAAATTAGCGATAGACGCCCATTCATATCAAAAACAGTTTATTGTCCAGAATTATCTTGATAGTGAAATCTATCATATTGATGGGTTCTTAAGTAATGGCGAAATCATTTACTGTGAACCTTCTAAATATCTGTATAATCCATTACTAATTAAGCAAGGGATTTCTGCTGCTGCAATTTCACTCGATTATGCTAGTGATGATTATAAAAAACTTGTTGATTATGCTTCATTGTTAACAAAAAAACTATGTCCTAATGGCACCTTTTTATTTCATTTAGAGGTTTTTTATGATTTAAACCATATTACTTTCCTTGAAATTGCTTGTAGAATGGGTGGCGCACGTATTAGACAAAATCTAGAATATAAATTGAGCATCAATCCTATTAAATTATTGATTGATAGCATTAGTGGAGATGAGCTACCAGAATTAGCGAATCAACATCAAAATACAGGCTGGCTTTTAACTGCAAAAAAAGCAGGGACTATTTCTGCATTACCACTTTTGACCGACAAAATGAAACAAGATTTTTCTATTTTTGATTATGTTGAATATGTAAAAGTTGGACAAAAATTAAATAAGGCTTATCATAGTGCGGATGCAGTAATTGGTTTGTCATTATGGGGAAAAAGTTTTGAGGAGACAAAAAGAAAATTATTGTCTGTAGAGAAATTATTATTGAAATATACGAGGTATAGCTAATGAGATATTTTATTTATCGTTATCATCCAACTAGTATAGGCATAAAACCTAGTGATGACTTAACCATTATTTGTCCTAAATCTTTGAAAAATAAATATATAGAGTTGATGTTTTTGGAAAAAAATATTTCTACAGTAGAAAGTTTTGAATTAGCGGATTTATTAATTTTTTTTGATAATAAAGATAATATTTCAGATATTTTTACACTTGATGAGGGCTTAATTACTACGGTGGGGATATTAAAGTCTATTTTAACTTGTGATAGAAATGCTTGGAAGATAAATCTTGCTTACAAGGATAAAAAGGTGATGCGACAACAATTAGAAGGAAAAGTTGTTCAACCCAAGTTACTAGACTCAAATTCAATACTGCCAGAAGCGTTCATGATAAAGCCGCGCAGAGAATCTTCAGGAAAAGGAATTTTAAAAACTTCAAAAGTGCCTGTATATTATACGAACAAGGATTATATACTTGAAACAGTGGAAATATTCGATACGATGTTTACATGTGATGGTATTGCTGTGGATGGACAAATTGTATATTTCTTTACGCATGAATATATCGGTAATATTTTGGATATTAAAAATAACTACTATAATATTATAAGAACAAATTCTAAATATAATAATGATAATGGTTTAATTAATAGATTAAAGGAGAAAACCCAAATAATACTATCTAATTTAGGAACGGAAGATGTTCAGCCATTTCATACAGAATTTTTTTATCAATCAACAACCAATCGTTTGAGTTTTTGTGAAATTGGCAAACGATTTGGAGGAGGGAATATTCCATTACTGATAAAAAAAGCCTTTCATTTCGATGTCCTTGAAACTTATTGGCAATTAAAGAACAATAAACACTATATACCAGAATATACAAGTAAACCACTGCGTTATGCCTCAACATTGGCTATTTTTCAAAACGGAAAGCATCAATCTCCGCCAGCTATTTCAGTAGAATTTGACTATTTTAGAGAATATCCTGAGAAACAAGAAATAAAAGCGACTTCTTTAGATGACTTAAGATATTTAGTTAGTTTTTCAGTCGACTCAGAAAAAGAATTACAACATATTTTTGATGAATTAAAGGAGTATCTATATGAACAAAGAAACTAAAAATATCTTGTTAATGTTGATTCGGGGGCAAACATCAAATTTTGGCAATATTATCTTTGATTATGCCAATAGACTTCTGATTGCCAGTTTAGGATCGAAATCCTCCTTTTTTATGATGATATATCAGTCAAGTGAATCAACTGTTCAATTATTACTAAATTTATTTACTGGGCATATTGCAGATCATAACAATAGACAAAAAACATTAATCATAACGGATTTAATTGCAGGGATAGCCACATTTCTATTATTTTTATATTATAATCCCAAAAATATTTGGGCATTTATTATTGTTAATATTATCCTTGCAATTTTATTTAGTTTTAATCGACCAACTTACAAAGCAATTGTAAAAGATTTGTTATCAAAAGAAGGAATATATCGATATAATTCTTTATCTAAATTGATAGCAGAGATGGTTGCAATTTCTGCTCCTTTGATTTGTATTTTTATCATTCAACAATTCGGATTTAAGTATGGAATGTTAATTAATTCGCTCTCGTTCTTTATTTCAGCATTTTGCGAATATCGTTTCCAGCTATTGAAGAGGACTGCATCTAATAAGATGAACATGGCAAAAGGGATTATAGATGGATTTAAATATGTTTTCTATGATAAATCTCTGCTGATTATATTAGTAGCTAGTGCCTTTCTAAATTTTTTAGATGCTATTTACTCTTTTTATCTCCCCTTTACTTCGGTATTTTCAAGATTTGATGGTATATATGCCTATATTTTGGTCGCTCAATCCATAGGAAGTATAATAGGAGCGATATGTACAAGTCTAATAAAAAAACAACTCGCTCCAAATCAATTTTTTCATTTATTAATCTCTGCAGCAATGTCGTTAATTTTAGTTGGCTTTTTTCATACGGTTCAGCTACTGATATTAATCATGTTTGGGTTATTCAGCTTTAGTGTCGTTATTTTTAATATCAATCTAATGTCGTATCTTCAATTGTCTGTTGATTCTGAATTTCTAGGTAGAATTTTTAGTATTATTTTTATGATTAGTAGTTTATTTATTCCCTTAGGCAGTTATGTTGCAGCGGTGATTAATATGAAAAATTGGTCAGTATTTCAATATATAGGGGTAGGACAGTTCGTTATTTATCTTATTTGCTTACTCATTTTTACCGTGATGAATCGTGTGAATAAAAATAATTGTAATTGATGCTTATTGTGCTAGTTTACTAGATATTTGAAAAAACTTTGCATACAGCAAACTCAAGACCACGACTGAAATGAGTAAACGATATGTGAAGTTAACTACACTATCCCAAAATTTTTACTGAGTCAGAAGTCCTTTTTTTATCGAGCAAATGAACAAAAACAGCAATATATCAAGGCGTAGAGAAAAAAGATTTGGTTCAACTTTAAAACTTTCGTGATTTCGCATATAATAAAGAAGATTAGGAAAATGAACAAAAAATATTGATATATCAACATCCTTATCTTGTTTCTAGCTTTTGAACATCATTTTGAACATCACGAGCCAAATTATGCCATCGCCACGCCTAAAAATTAAGGTATGGCGATGATATTTTTTTGTTTGCCTAAAAGTTAGCAAATTTAGCGAGTTTTTCAACTGTTTTTGTTTGCTGATCAGGTAAAAGGTGGGTGTATATATCCATCGTCATTTGAATAGATGAATGCCCCAGCCTTGTTTGTACCTCTTTCATTGATACCCCACTAGCAAATAGAAAACTAGCATGAGTGTGCCTAAAAGCGTGAAAGTTGATAGGAGCGACATTTGTTTTATTAATTCTCTTTTCAGTTTGATACCAATAACCCTTGTAATGCTTTTGATAGCTATCCATATCACAAAAAACAACTTCAGACCGTTTCCCATTCATGAATAGCATTTCTTTGTGAATGGTGCGCCACGCTTTTAATATTTGCATAGTTTTGTCATCTAATGAAATTGTTCGAATACTTGCTTTTGTCTTTGGTGTTGATGGTTTAAAGCCTTTTTCAGTCCTTGAAAGTGTTTTGCTAACGGATAGCACGCAGGCATTGAAATCAATATCAGACCATTCAAGGGCTAGGGCTTCATTGATGCGTAGACCGCTAAATGCCAAAAGACGAACTAAACAATAATAGAAATATTCTTGATGGCGTTGTAATTCATCTTCTGAGTGTGTACGACTTTCTAAATAGTTTAAGATGGTTTGTAATTCATCTTTTGTATAGAACTTGATTTTATCATCTTTATCTTTGCTTTTTGGTTTAATGACATATTCAAAAGGGTTTTTGTCTACTAACTCAAGAGAAATAGCGTACTTCATTAAGCGAGAACAATATGAATTTAGTTTATCAAAACTATCTAATTTTTTAGACCACTCATTCACAGCTTTTTGCGCTTGTGCTATACTAATTTTATCAAGTTTCATATTGCCAAATTTAGGAAGTACATGAATTTCAAATTTGCGTTTTACATTCATTAGCGTACTTTCTTTTACGGTGGTTTGATAGCTTTCTAGCCATAAATTATAAAGCTCTTCAAAAGTCTTTATGTTTAGGTTTGGTTTGCTATTCAGACCGCCGTTTTTTTCGTAATCAATAAGTAGTTGCTTGTATGCTTTCTTTGCTTCTCTCTCAGTCTTGAAGCCCCTTCTTGTGGTTGCGATGCGTTTGCCCGTTGCTTCATCAGTGCCAAGATATGCCCTAAATTGCCAATAAGTGCCATCGCCTTTTGTGTATTTTTTAAAAGTTGCCATTGTTTCCAGTCCTTTCTTAAAATCGAGCGTACACAAGAAAAAAGTGGAATGACTAAAATATTTAATGATGGCGATGGTGTAATTGATGCTGATCATAACCCTTGAAGCCCGAGTGAAGCCCGAGAACCAAATAACCGACAGCGAGAATTGAACTCCGAACGAACTCCGAGAAATTGACATATATAATAACAATTCAATGCGATGCAATCAAACGCAGGCATCGCAACATCTTGCGAACTTTCGACACTTTTGACGAAAATGCACAACCGTAGTTATAGCTACCCTTGTGCCCCCGTAGTTGTAAGTACATTGGTGCGTAGTTGCGACTTCATAGCAACCACTACCCTATTTTAGGGTGCTGGTATAGATACCTCAGAAAACCTCAGTATTTTAGTTTATCCGAAAAAACGGAAAAACTAGCTACAAGTAAGGTCAATCGGAATGACTTTAGGTATCCGTTTGATGGATAGCGGACGTTTAACAAG
>JAEWFE010000026.1 GCA_023389005.1 Bacillota bacterium | reverse complement strand
TTTAGTCATCCCAGTGCTCCTTTAAAAAGGCCGCACGTCTAGCATGATTTCGAGCAAAGTTAGCCGGATTTTTCTTATAATATTCTTGATGGTAAAGCTCAGCCACATAAAATTCCTGAGCAGGTTCTATTTGGGTTACAATTGGGCGGTCAAAAATGCCACTGTCTTGTAACGCTTGTTTACTCTCTTGGGCAATTCGCTTTTGTTCTTCATCAAAATAGAAAATGACTGGTCGATAATTATCACCACGATCTTCAAATTGACCAAAAGCATCGGTTGGATCAGTTTGTTGCCAGTATATTTCAACTAATTCCTTAAAACTAATGATTTCCGGGTCAAAAATAATTTCGACTGCTTCTGTATGTCCGGTGGTTTTCGAACAGACTTGCTCATAAGTTGGATTTGGCACATGTCCTCCTGTATATCCAGATAAGACCGAATGAATACCTGGCAATTCGTCAAACGGCTGAACCATACACCAAAAACAACCGCCCGCAAATATCGCACGTTGCATATAATCACTCCTTTATGATTGGTAAGTTTTATTGTAACGAATTCTACCATTAAAGAAAAGGATTATTTCTTCAAATAGGAAACTAGCTGAATTTCATCATTTACTAAATCAATTTTTTTCGCTTTTACATAGAGATGATCACTGAGTTCTAACTTGTTTAACTTAAGCAAAACATACTTATCACTAGGATGAATCTCCACAAATTTTGGTAAATCATAACTGCGTTTCACCATTTTTAACACTTCTTTGATGGGTACTCCTAATGAACCAATCGATAAATTTTTTGCTTTCAATTGAATATTGCCATCTTCGGTTACAAATGGATCAAAATAAAGATAAAAAGTCATCGGAAAATTCAATACTTCAAATTTTCCTGTCAGTAAGGCTTGATTTTTCAACGTGAACTGATAATCGATTTGATTTTTTTGATTTACTTGTTTTAAATAATGTGATATCAAGGTATTTAGTTCTTTTTTCGTTGTTGAGACGGTAAAAATATCGCTTCCCTTAACTGCGATACTGGGTGCTGTTGGGATTTTTTCCCGGTCTTGACTCAAGCGGACACCAACAACAAAACAAAAGGCCAAAATAATCGCCATTAAAGCTAAGGTTGCCCATTTCCAATAATTGATTTGCTTTTGCTCTTTACGAAATTCAATTTTTCCAGGTTTTTCCATACTAATCACCTACCTCAGGATACCAGAGTGTTTTGGTTTTGCTAAGTTCATCCATCACAGCTTTAGCCATTAATTGATACCCCACATTATTTGGATGAAAGCGATCCTCATCTGATAACAACTCATTGACAATCACTGCTTTAGGCTTCGATGTTTGAGTCTTATTTTCACCTGCAGTCGAACTCGTTGTGCCAGTTTGGTCTTGCTGATTATCCACAATTCCTACTTGTGAATCATCCCCTTTAAATAAAACATCATTAATAGGAATGAAATAGACTTTCTTAAATGTAGCTACCGTTTGTTGACTTGCATCATTCCAATTTGTCACAATCTCTTGCATTTGTGTAAATTCAGGGAAATTCAAATAAAATGGATTATAGATTCCTAAAAGATAGATAGGAGCTTTAGGATTGTACTTTCGAATTTCTTGAATCAGTTGTGTCAATTGTTTTTGATATTGCTTTTGAGGCTTAACAAAAGTCTTTTCTTTCAAACTAAAAATATGCTCATGAATCACTTTTAATAGATCATTACCACCACAAGTCAGTGTAATGATATTGGCCGAGCTTAGCGTTTTTTGCATTTTCTCATTCTTTCTCAAACGTTTAAGAATCTGATCACTTCGATCGCCAGCTTTACCAAAATTATCAAATTCAATACTGGTTAACTGATACTTATTTTGTAACAAATCAGCCACAATTGGAACAAAGCCGCCTTTATGTGTGTCATCCCCGACTCCTTCTGTAAGAGAATCCCCTAAAGCAACATAATTCAATCTGCGTATTTCTTGATTTGTTGGTGTTGCATCATTTTTTAGCATCGCCGGCTGTTTAGGAATCAATTTAAAAAAACAGACACTTGCAAATAAGAAAATGATTCCCATAAAAAGAAAATATTTTACTGAATTTTTCATGCTAAATTTCACCTAATTCTGTTAAAAAGATGAGGTACTTGAAAGTAAGTAACCTCATCTTGAATCTATTCATAATAATACATAATTGCAAAAGCTCCGGGACCAGTATGTGTGGCAATAATTGGAGTCGTATGCAAAAATGGTATATGCATTTTAGGAAATCTCGCTTGCAATTCTTCTTTAAAACGTGCCATTTGCTCATGACTTCCTGCATAGGAAATACCAATTTGTTTGATATTTGGAATTTGAGCGATTTCTGACAAAAAGTCTTCGAACCACTTACTAAAAGTTTTGGCACCGCGACCCTTAATAACTGGTTTAAGTTCACCATGTTCAAAATTCATAACGATACGCACATTTAAGAAGCTTGAAATTAAACCTTTTGCACGTGAAATACGGCCACCTTTAACTAAATTATCCAATGTTGAAACACCAATATATAATTTAGTCTTATTTTGGATATCTTCTACAATTGGCAATACTTCATCTAAAGTTTTACCTTCCTTAGCTAATTGAGCTGCACGAATCACTTGGAAAGATAAACCTTGGTCTGTGGTATCAGAATCAAGTACCACGACATTGGCCTTTGAAAGTTGACTAGCCTGTCTAGCAGCTTCAACTGTTCCACTCAGTCCTTTTGACATGTGAATTGATAAAATATCCGAACCATCAGCACCTAACTGATCATATAATTCTACAAATTGTCCAATTGGCGGTTGGCTAGTTTTAGGTAATTCGTGACTTGCAGCCATTTTTTCCATGAAGACTTCTCCAGGTAATTGGTCGTCATCTGCATAAATCACTCCATCAATCATAACTGACAATGGCATTACGTGAATATCTAAATCATCACGTGTTGAAATCTCCATCGTACATGAAGAATCCGTAACAATTTTTAATTTTTTCATGAATCCATCCACTCTCTTTTAAATACTGCTATTATTTTGACAGCAATTAGGGTAAAATAATAACTATAAGAATAGTATAACAGAAAATTTTATTGTTTTCATCTATTTCATGATAAGGAGAGTGAATTTTGATGGAAAATAAAAATTTTAGTAAAAGATATTTAATTGTTAATGAAATCTTCAATGCTGTCACCCATGGAATAGGTTTTGGACTAAGCATTGCAGGTTTAGTCATTCTGTTAGTAAAAGGTGCAAAGTTAGGTTCGGCCATTCATGTCGTGAGTTATGCTATCTATGGTTCGACCATGATTTTACTCTTTTTATTTTCTACCCTTTTTCATAGCTTGATTTTTACGAAGGCGCGGAAAGTTTTTCAAGTATTTGATCATGATTCGATTTTTCTACTGATTGCTGGTAGTTATACCCCGTTTTGTTTATTAAGCATTAAAGGTTGGCTGGGATGGCTACTATTTGCCTTAATTTGGCTTATCGCAATTATCGGCATCGTATATAAATCAATTACTTTGCATAAAGTAAAACAGCTTTCACACTTTTCAACCATTGTTTATATTATCATGGGTTGGCTTTGTGTCATTGCCTTTAAACCGCTCGTAAATAGTCTTGGAATCATCGGCACGTGGTTATTAGCATTAGGTGGTATTTCCTATACAATTGGGGCTTTTTTCTATAGTCTAAAGAATGTTAAATTTATGCATGTAGTTTGGCATCTTTTTGTCATGTTAGGCGCAATTTTAATGTACTTTTCCGTTTTGTATTACACATAATAAAAAAACATCTAGGATACAATCTGCGTAGCCCTAGATGTTTTTTTCTATACAGCAATTGGTGCTTTGATGGTTGGATAAGGATCATAGCCTTCTATTTTGATATCCTCCATCGTAAAATCAAAAATATCTTTCTTATCTGGATTTAACCACAATGTAGGCAAAGCACGTGGCGTACGTGAAAGTTGCTCTTGCATTTGCTCAAAATGATTACTATAAAGATGGGCATCTCCCAGCGTATGAATAAATTCACCGACTTGTAATCCGGTTTGGTGAGCAATCAAATGGGTCAGTAAAGAATAACTAGCGATATTAAATGGCACACCTAGAAAAACATCCCCACTTCTTTGATATAATTGGCAACTCAATTTACCATCTGCCACATAAAATTGGAATAATGTATGACAAGGTGGTAAAGCCATCGAAGGAATATCTTCAGGATTCCAAGCTGATACAATCAATCTTCTAGAATC
>JAEWFE010000326.1 GCA_023389005.1 Bacillota bacterium | reverse complement strand
TCGCAAGGAATGAATATCTTTAAATAGTCCTAAGCGATAAAAATAAATCGTGACAATAATCGTTGCAACTAAGCCACAAAATGAGATGAAGCTAACGATTTTACGGGATAGTTCAATGTTCATAGAGGATCTCCTTTTCCTAATTATCTATCACTATTATAGTAGTTTTTGGTTTATTTGAGAATAGAACTTAAGACCGATTTTATAAATTTTTACGCATTTTTTGTAAATTTGATATCTTTAAAACAATTCTTTCTACTAAGTTACTCATCATAAAGGCACCTGCAATGCTAGCCGCAGTGATAGTCACGATACTTATTTGGGTAAAAGCTGCCGCCGTATCGCCGCTGATAAACAGACGAATCGCTAAATATGCCGGGCCACCAGGTACAAGTAAAAATAGGCTTGGAATATGAAAGATAATGACAGGCATTTTTTGTTTACGTGAAAAATAGATACTTAAGATACCAATCAGAAAGGCTGCCCAAAAATTTGCTCCACCTAAGGACATATGATGCGTTTTTAACTGCCAAAAGACTAACCAACCGCATACGCCAGTGAAACCAGCTGCGACAAAAGCTCTTCTAGGAATATTTGTGACAATACCAAAACCGATTGTACTGAGAAAACTAAATACGATATGAATCAACCACTCGCTCATAGCCATCCTCCTAACCAGTTAAAGACGGTTGCAATACCGGCACATATTGTAGCTGCGACAATTAATGCTTCAGTTGCCCGAGCTGTACCGCTAATTAAATGTCCCGCTAAAATATCACGAACAGCATTGGTAATTGCTACGCCAGGTACAAAGGGCATAATTGAACCAATAATAATTGGATCGATTTGACTGGCGAAATGGTATTTTACAGCGACGATGCTCATAATACCAATACAAAAACTGGCGATGAACAAATCAAAGTAGTTCAGTTTTATCAGCGATTTGCAGACAACGCTAATAATAAACCCCAGTGATCCGATTAAAAAAGTAATCAAAAAGTCAGACATTACCCCACCAAAGAGATACATGGCTCCAGCACTAATCATTCCGGCTGCTAAAATTTCTAGCCAAAGTGAAAAGGTAGGTACTTTTTGATCAATTTGTTCGAGTTTTTCTGCCAGTTCATGAAGATTGATTTTTTTATCTGCAAATTGTCTAGACATCTCGTTTACAGCAACCACTTTTTCTAAATTGATGGTACGCGCTTCGACACTGGCAATCATGACTTTTTGCTGATTCTCAAGACCGATGAAAATTCCTGTAGCTGTAACGTAACAACTCACATCCATTTCCCCGGCGTTTTGTGCAATTCGTTTCATTGTATCTTCCACGCGATAAACTTCAGAACCATTTTCCATCATAATTTTACCAGCTAGTAAGGCCGTTTTAAGTATTTTGGCTTTGATATTTTCTGATTGGCTATCGTTCAACAAGGGAAAATCACCTCAAAAGCAAAAGTTAGGGTACTTTTTATTTTAGCTGATTTTTGAAAAAAGGCAAAAAATATCTTCCTTATTTTATTATTCTCATATTTTTTATACTTTCCCCTGGCTATGATAACGTTTTTCACCTAGTATGATAACATTTTTCATGGATATTTTTTTGCTTAATTTACATATTTTGAGTAAAATAGAGGTAGATAGAATTTGGGGGGAGATTTGAATGAGGTATAAAATTTATACAAAAGAACAGATTGTAAAAGCAGGGTATAATATTGTGGCACGTGAAGGATTTGATAAGTTTACAGCCCGAAATGTCGCGCAAGAATTGGGAATTTCAACACAACCAATCTATTTACAGTTCAAAAATATGAAAGATTTGAAGACTCAAGTTTTGGACAAAGTGTGGAATGATATCGAACGTATTAGTTTAACCAAACCAATAACAGGGGATATTATTGTAGACTCACCTGTTCATTTTATTGAGTTAGCCTTAAAGAAACCAACTCTTTACAAAGCTTGTTGGGTAGATAATAATGGTGGCGGTGATTACTTATTTGCCAAGTCCGAAGAATATTACCGTGAACAAGTCTTTAAAGATGATCGTTTCAAACATTTGAGTGATGAAGAATTTAGAAATTATCACCTAGAGACATTGATTGCAGTGAGTGGGGTTATTTCCTTACAAAACGCCGGAATTATTCATTTAACACACGATGATTTCGTAAATATGTGTAAGAAAATGATTGATGATATCGCTAAGGGTCAAAAATTAGATTTAATTCGTCAATAAAGATAAAACCTCAGTAGTAGCAACTATTGAGGTTTTACTTGTTTCTTCTTCCAGAAATGTGTTAGACTATAGAGAAAGATTTTAAGGAAGGAGAAATTTATGGACAAAAAATTAATTGCGATAGATTTAGATGGTACGACATTAAACGCGCAATCACTGATTACTCCAAAAACCCAAGAGACCTTAATTAAGGCCCAGCAAAAAGGACATACAGTAGTGATTGCAACAGGTCGCCCTTTTAGAATGAGTGAACAATTTTACCGTCAATTAAAACTTGATTCTGCTATGGTTAATTTTAACGGCTCATTAACGCACAAGCCTTTTAAATATTGGGAAAAAGAAACCGAATATTTTATCGATCGTGCTATTGCTTTTGACTTAAAGGCTAAAAAAGAAGCACTAGGGATTGAATTTGTAGCCGCAGAAGATCGTCGTCATTTTTTTGTTAGCCAGTTAGACGGTGTCGATCCTACCTTTTTCGGTTCAACTAAGGTAACGAATGATAATCTATTAGAGAATTTAAAAGAAAATCCGACTTCATTGTTAATTAAAACACGCCCAGAAACCTTAGAAAGTGTCGCTGAGGTATTAAATCGTTCTTATCCTGATGTTGCGACTAAAACGTGGGGTGGACCACATAATATGCTGGAAATGACCCCTAAGGGAGTACACAAAGCAACTGGTCTTGCGCTAATTGCTGATGATTTGGGCTTTAAGCAAAAAGATATCCTGGCATTTGGCGATGAATATAATGATGTGGAAATGCTTGAATTTGCAGGTCGTGGTGTGGTTATGAAAAATGGTTCTGAGCAAGCGAAAAAAGTTGCAAACGATATGACTGAATATACGAATGATGAAGATGGCCTAGCACGATATTTAGAAAAGCATTTAAGTTTATAACAAAAAAGAGCACAGGGTTTTGTAATTCTGTGCTCTTTTTGTTAATTCATTTCATTTAAAGCATTTTTGATGATTGTCATTACAGCTTCTTTATGCTCGGGGATTTCAATATCATATTTGGTAATTGGAATCGCAATTTTTTTACTCTTATCATAAGCGTTATACCAATCATCATAACGTGAATGTAGATGTTTATAGTAGGCTAATAACTCATCATTTTCTTCATTTTCATCTACTTGTTCGTATTCGCGACCACGTTTTTTGATACGTTCTAGGTGAATATCAAGCGGACCTTGTAAATAGACTAATAAATCAGGCGCTTTTTTAGGCATCCCATCTAATTCTTCCATCATATTATCTAAAAGAGAAAGATAAGTATCCATTTCAGCTTCAGACATATTCCCATTTTCAAAATTGATTTGGGTAAATAAAGCATCCTCGTAAATGGAACGGTCTAAAACATTGTGTTGATGTTTTAAAGCTTCTTTAATACTCTTAAAGCGGGTATTTAGAAAGTGAATTTGTAATGCAAAAGCCCAACGTTTAGGATCTTTATAAAACATTTCTAAAATACGGTTATCATCGACACTTTCATAAAAAGGTAAACTGCCTAATTCATTCGCAATCATTTCAGTGTATTTGGTTTTTCCAGCACCAATCATACCTGCAAGTACTATCACAGCTTGGTTAGCTCCTTTCATTTATAACAAAACTCCTTAAAGTTCAGTAATCATCACTATTCTACTAAACTACAATATATTGACAACATGAAAAATCATATCACAAGATGTAGGGGAAAACAAGTCAGATGTCGATCCTATTTACAAGAAAAGTGAACAAAAAAAGCAACTACAAAGCTGCAGTTGCGAAAAGGAGAGTACGGGATTTGAACCCGTGCACCGAGAAATTCGGCTCGCTGGATTTCGAGTCCAGTGCATTACCACTCTGCCAACTCTCCGTAAGTTATATTTTGACTGTTTTTTATAGAAAAGTCAATAAGGAAATGGATAATTTCTAGTTGAAAAGAAGTATATACACAAAAACACGAACATTCGAAAGTTTTTTAAAGTTTTTTATTCTTTTTCTGTTGAAATCCGAAAATTACTTGACTATACTACGTTGTGTAATTCGAAAAAAACGTACATTATTGCTTTGTTTTTTCGAAATATATCAGAATTTTATAGGAGTGGACTTATTAAAATGGAAAAATTTTTTAAGTTGAAGGAAAATAAAACAACTGTCTCTACAGAAGTTTTAGCCGGATTAACAACATTCTTTGCAATGAGCTATATTTTATTCGTTAATCCAAATATTTTATCTCAATCCGGCATGCCGTTTCAAGCAGTCTTTTTATCAACGATTATTGCTTCAGTCATCGGTACTTTAGTCATGGGATTATTTGCCAATGTACCCTATGCGCAAGCGCCAGGGATGGGCTTGAATGCGTTCTTTACTTTTACTGTTGTTTTTGGTTTAGGTTATTCATGGCAACAAGCTTTAGCAATGGTATTTATCTGTGGTTTAATTAACATCTTTATTACGGTGACTCGTATTCGTAAAATGATTATTCATGCGATTCCCGATAGTATGCAACACGCTATTAGTGGTGGGATTGGTATTTTTGTCGCTTATGTTGGGATTAAAAATGCGAATTTATTAAGCTTTAGTGCTGACGGCGCAACTATTACCAATGCGATTGTTGAAAAAGGGAAAGTAGCTAGTGTTTCAATGAATGGTGGCATCGTTCCCACATTAGCTAACTTCAACAATGCGCCGGTTCTTTTAGCTTTAATTGGTCTGTTTTTAATGACAATTTTGGTGGTCTTAAATGTCCGTGGTGCAATTATTATTGGTATTTTAGGAACAACGATTATCGGTATTCTAATGGGTGTCGTTGATTTAGGTGCGATTGACTGGCATACCAATTCTTTAGGCAATTCATTCAAGCAATTAGGAACCACTTTTGGGGCTGCTTTTGGTCCAGAAGGGATGCAATCTTTATTTAGTGAATCTCATAAAATTCCGCAAGTGATTATGACAATCTTAGCTTTCAGTTTATCTGATACTTTTGATACAATTGGTACATTTATCGGTACTGGTCGTCGTACAGGTATCTTCTCTAAAGCAGATGAAGATTCATTAGACAATGGTCGTGGGTTAAATACGCGTCTAGATCGTGCGTTATTTGCTGATGCGATTGCGACAAGTGTAGGTGCGGTATTCGGTACTTCTAATACGACTACTTATGTTGAATCAGCTGCTGGTATTGGTGCGGGTGGACGTACCGGTTTAACTTCTGTGGTTGTTGCTATCCTTTTTGCAATTAGTAGTTTCTTCTCACCATTAATTTCAATTGTACCTAGTCAAGCCACTGCACCAGCCTTAATTTTAGTTGGAGTAATGATGATGGCTTCCTTTAAAGATATTAATTGGACAGAATTAGAAGAAGCAATTCCAACTTTCTTTGCTTCAATCTTTATGGGCTTATGTTACAGCATTTCTTATGGTATCGCAGCTGGCTTTATCATGTATGCCTTAACGAAAGTCTTAAAAGGCAAAGCAAGCCAAGTTTCACCAGTTATTTGGGCAGTCAATGCATTGTTCATTCTAAACTTTGTGATTCTTGCCATTATCTAGTTGTTTATATCAAATGAATATAAAAAGGGCGATTCTTTGCGGTCGTCCTTTTTTGTTTTCTTGTAAGAATAAAAATTTCCGGTAAATCTGTTGTCAATCTAAGCAAAATTGCGCTATAGTATTATTTGGTGAAAAAAGAAGGAAGGTATTAGTTTGAAAATTGATTGGAAACGAAATTTATACATATCATGGATTGGGTGCTTCTTTACTGGAGCTAGTTTTAGTTTGGTGATGCCTTTTATTCCAATCTATATTGAGCAATTACATACACCTAAAAGCCAAGTTGAACTATATGCAGGATTAGCAATTTCAGTGACCGCTTTGGCCGCAGCACTTGTCGCACCGATTTGGGGAAATTTAGCTGATCGTAAAGGCCGACGATTAATGATGATTCGAGCTGCGGCAGGGATGACTTTTTCGATGGGAGCACTGGCATTCGTACCTGATGTTTATTGGCTATTATTTATGCGTTTTTTAACAGGCGTACTTTCAGGATATATTCCTAATG
>JAEWFE010000288.1 GCA_023389005.1 Bacillota bacterium | reverse complement strand
CCATCATCGCTTTTAAGGCTAAAGCTAATGGACTTTCCATTTCAGTATTTTCTTGACTGTATTTTTTCAATAGTCTTTTTTCTTCATGTTTGGTCATTTTTTGTTTTCGTTCAGCCTTGGTTTGCATTTTTTCGGTCGTACCATCATATTTGCAACGATAATAAGCGCCATTTTTTCCTTCGATGATTTCCATTTTCTTATGACATTGCGGACAACGATGATTGGATACTTTTGGCTCTTTTCGTCTTGAGTAATGACAGTCTTCATTCGTGCAGACCAAACGCTTGCCATCGCGACCATTCTTTTCTTTTAAGAGCGAACCACATTCTGGGCAACGTTTTTGCGTAATTGAAAAATCTTGATAGCTTTGGGTACTTTGCTTAATCTCAGCCACTAAACGCTTCGTATCTTGTTCGATTTGTTGGATGAATTGTTGACTCTTCATCTGACCTTTCGCAATTTTTTCAAGATTTTTCTCCCATTTTTCCGTCAATTCTGGAGTGACTAATGAAGGATTCACCAGACCTAGTAGCTGTTTTCCCTTAGGAGTGACTGCTAAATAATTGGCTTTGCGTTCCATCAAGTCGCTTTTAATCAACTTTTCAATCATTTCAGCACGCGTGGCCGGCGTACCTAAGCTATATTTTTCCATTTTTGCCAATAAAGTGCCTTCACTCAATGGCTTAGATGGCGTGGTCAATTGTTTTTCAATGCTAAACTCACCCTTGATTTTTTGACCTTCTGTATAGTGCACAACCTTTGCTTTTACTTCGTCACTTGTCCCTTTCCAACCTGGTTCAAGTACTTTTTTATTACTTGCAACAAAGCGTTCAGAACCAAATGATAGTGTGATTTTCTCAACCTTTTCTTGATATTCAGGTAAGAACAACATCAAAAAGCGTGACACAATCATCTGATAAATGCGTTGTTCATCACTGGATAACTTAGCAAAATTTGCCCTTTGTTCAGTTGGAATCAAGGCATGGTGGTCAGAAACCAACGCATTATTAAAAACTTTCTTTAAGACAACTTTAGACCCATTTTTAATAATCGTCTTGACTTGCGGATCAAAATCACTAATTGCTTGTAGGCGTTCCTTCATCGTATTTTGCATATCAGTGGTTAAATACTTACTATCAGTCCGCGGATAAGTGACGACTTTATGGGTTTCATATAGACTTTGCACCAAGGAGAGCGTTTTTTTAGCAGAAAAGCCGTAACGTTGATTGGCCTCACGCTGGATTTCCGTTAAGTCATAAGGTAATGGCGCGGCTTGGCGTTTGACTTTTTCTTCAATTTTTTCCACGGTGCCTGCTGTTTGGCTCATCTGTTGAACTAATTGTTGGGCCGCTTCTCGTGTTTTGATAGCTTGCGGATTCTTTTGTTGATGGGTAAAGGTCAACTGATTATCGTCAAACTGAATTGTAAAAAATTCTTGTGGGAGAAACTTTTCAATTTGCTTTTCTTGCTGTCTCACTAAGGCCAGGGTCGGTGTTTGTACACGTCCAGCACTTAGATTATCTTGATATTTCACAGTTAAAGCACGGGTCACATTTAATCCCACCAACCAGTCCGCCTTTGCTCTAGAAATAGCTGACTCATATAAATTGTCATATTTACTGGCTGGTTTTAAATTGGCAAAACCTTGTTTAATGGCTTTGTCTGTTTGTGATGAAATCCATAGACGCTTCACTGGCTTGTTAAATCTCACCCACTGCAAAATCCAACGGGCAACTAACTCTCCTTCACGTCCAGCATCGGTCGCAATCACGGCTTCTCCTACATCTTTTCGTTTGGCCAAAGCTGCAATCGCCTTTAATTGATGCCCAGTTTTAGGCAGAGGTTTGATACCTATTTGCTTGGGTAACATGGGCAGTGTCTCTAATTGCCATTGTTGCCATTCTTTATTTAGGTCTTCAGGCATTTTTAATGTTAATAAATGTCCCAAAGCCCAAGTGACAATCACTTTGTCGCCTTCATAATAATTTTTATTTTTCTTCGTTGCTTTTAAAACTCTACTCAGATCTTTGGCAACACTTGGTTTTTCCGCAATGATTAGCTGTTTCATATAAATTCCTTTCACTGGTTACTGTCACGGGTTCAAAATCTTTCAATAAAGCGATAGAATGATATTGTTGTAAATCATCCTCGCATTCCTCACAATAACGTAATTCTTCTTCAGTCCAAAACGCACAAAGATAATTTTCTTTTGCACTGACACAGGGATATTTGATTTTATATTTGTGCCATAATAAAGTGTAAGCTGCGACTGCTTCCTCAAAAGTGGCAAAATTTTGTTCTTCCACAATGTCTTCTTGCCAACCTTCAAAGAACCACCACGCTTCATTATCACCATGCATACGAATTACTTGATACATTCTATTCACCATCTCTATTTTCCTAAATCTTTCGTAACAAATCAACAAAAACTTTTATAACAATTTTTAGTTTGTATTTTCTTTTGTTTCATTCGTTGTAAACTATAGACTATTTTTTCCTTGATAACTCTATAGTATTAAGCTTTGATTTATCTGGCAAATAATTTACTTGTGAAAAGGGCAGTAAAGCAAATTTGTAGTATCTCATTTATAAAAAAATACCGAACAGCCGCTAACAAACAACGACTATTCGGTAATATACAGTCTAACTTTTGGTCATGCTGGTGCTTGTAGCTGGTCGACACTTCTCACAACCTTTATTTGACGGCGTAAATCGACTAGCTACTTCGGCGTATAAGCCAGCCCGTCTGGGAAAGTCTTTACTTTTCAGACTTTCCCAACGTTCTGGACAAACTTATCCGCTCGTAGCTGACCGAGTCGATTTACGACCTTTATATATACTGCATTTGTTTTTGGTCTTGGTAGGCTTGGTCGATGAGTCCGCCGCCTAGGCATTCTTCACCTTCATAAAAGACGACTGCTTGGCCTGGGGTAATGGCGCGGGCTTTTTCATCGAATAATACTTCAGCACGGTCTCCTTCTAATAAACGGACAGTAACGGGTACATCTTGTTGACGATATCTAAATTTAGCGGTACAGCGAAATTCTTGTGGTTTTTCTTCATTCGTTGTGAAGTGAATTTGGCTTGCTGTTAAACGGTTCGCATACAATAATGGATGATGGAAACCTTGATCCACAATTAAGGTATTGGTTGCAAGGTCTTTTC
>JAEWFE010000335.1 GCA_023389005.1 Bacillota bacterium | reverse complement strand
ACAAGAAAATCATCCCAACAATGACAACCACTGAAATAAAATTCGGTGCATATAATACTAATTGAATCCGTTTCTTTGCTTTTTCACTCAATAATTGATTCAACATAATGGCTAAAATAATCGGTGGTAAGAAGCCAAGTAATAAGCCATAAACACTTAATTTCAGAGTATTCATCAATAAATTAATAAAATTAGGTGAAGAGAGGAATTTTTCAAACTCAGAAAAGCCAATCCACGGACTACCCAAAATTCCTCGTAATGGATTGTAATCTTTAAAAGCAATGAGCACGCCGTACATCGGAATATACTTAAAAATAAAGGTTAATACTAATCCAGGCACTAACATGATAAGTAATAATTTCTGTTTTTTCACCTTTTGAAGGAATGAATCACTCTTATTCGCTGATACTTTATTCATAATTTCCTCCTTTTTTGAAACGTTTCATTTTTTGTTTTAAAAGTAAAGAGAGTCGCGCGTAACCTCTCTAACCTTTTTTTGAAACGTTTCAAATTTTGCTAAATAAAAAAATCATTTCTGACAAATTGATACTAACATTGGTAACGCTTCCTGTCAATAGATTTTTTTAATTTTTTGTAGTTGGACCCTCTATATAGCTTACTGGTAAGATATACTGTAACTTTTCCGGTGACTCTCCGCCAATTTTCTGTACAATCAACTCAACAGCTTTTTGAGCCATTAATTCCAACGGTTGACGGATAGTCGTAACTGGTGGTTTACGTTCCACAGCCATTTTAATCCCATCAAAACCTATTACTTGGACATCTTCTGGCACATTTTTTCCAATTAACTTCAATTCTTCTATCACATCTAATGCCGTAAAGTCATTAATTGTAAATATCGCATCAATGAATGGATTATCCAATAAAAATTGATGTAGCTTTCCTGTAAAATCAATAAATGGTTCTTCCAAATCAAAAGCAAGAAATGGTAGTCCTGCGTTTAAAATGTTTTTTTCAAAATATTGTCGGCGTTTTTTCGTCTCATTGATGGTTTTGTTATGACTTCCCACAAATGCGAAATGAGTCCCACCTTTTTCGATAAGCTTTTTCGCTGCAATTGTTGCACCTAATGCATTATCTGCTGAAATACAAGCAATATTTTTGTCTGTATATGTACGGTCAATACTTACAAAAGGAATATCTGTGGACAAATATTCTTCAATCGGACTATAAGTAATTGCTATAATGCCATCCACTTTGTTTTGCTCTAACATTTGGATAATTTCCACTTCTGAATTATATTGACCAATATTACATAAGAGTGTTTTATACCCTTTGCTCGCTAATAATTGTTCGATATGTTGCGCAAATTCACTAAAAAATGGATGCCAAATCGTGGGAACTATCAAACCGATTGTCGATGTTTGATTTTTCTTCATCCCTCGAGCATAAGCATTTGGAATATAGTTCAATTCCTTGATTGCTGCTTGCACTTTATTCAAAGTAGACTGTTTGATACCACTTTCATTATTTATCACGCGAGAAACTGTTCCAACACTCACACCTGCTAATTGAGCCACATCTTTCATTGTAATTGATTCTTTTACTTTCTCCATTCAAATCACCTCCTTACATGGATAGTAACATAATCAACAAAAAATGTCTTTAAAAAATTGACTTCTTTTTACTTTTCAAATCATTTATCTAATTCTATAATATACCTACTAGCAAAAAAAGGAGTGGTTTCATGCAATATTACGATCAACATTTGCATACTTTCTTGTCTTTTGATTCTGAAGAGCAATTCGAGAATTATCTTGCGTATCAACCTGAAATATTTGTTGCCACGGATCATTTAGACTTAAAAAATCCATGTAGTCAGTATCAAGATGATATTCCGGACTATGAAAAACTTGTGCAAAAACATCACGAATTAGCCGACAAATATCCTACACGTCTATTAAAAGGTATTGAACTAGGCGTCGTGCCTGGTCAAGAGCGCCAAATTCAAGATTACATTGCCAGTCATCCTTATGATTTAAAGCTATTGAGCATTCACCAAAATGGCCAATTCGATTATATGGATGATGTCGTGCTCTCCAAAGACAAATTTGAAGTGGCATCTGAGTATTTTAATCAAATGGAACACGTACTAAAAAGCTTTAGCGGTGCACAGATTTTAACGCATTTTGAATATGGTTTACGCCGCTTAGCCTTTACTCCTGAAGAATTAGGAGAACATTACGAAAAACAATTAACACGTATCTTACAACTCATCATCGAAAAAGAAATGGCCCTAGAGTTAAATGCTAAAAGCTATGGAAAATATCAAAACAAAGTGCTTTATGACTACATTGTTCCACTTTATCGCTCACTTGGTGGTCAACTCTTTACACTTGGTTCGGATGCCCATATCGCAAGTGACTATCGCTTATTATTTGCAGATATGTCTAACTTACTGGAAAAACATGGCGTGAATCACCTAGCCGTCTATTTTGATGGTAACTGGCAATTGATTCCATTAGCCAAATAAACGTAATAAGAGGCTGACCCAAAAGTATTTTAGCAAGATAATTAAAAAAAGAAATCCTTATGATGAAATAAATAATTAATAAAAGACAAAGAAAATCCGAATGTTCAACTTGATTACTCATAAAATCAACAATGAA
>JAEWFE010000334.1 GCA_023389005.1 Bacillota bacterium | reverse complement strand
GCGCGCGGACCAACTTGAGAGTCTTTGGCATATTGATATAGATTTGCCGCATCACTATCTTCCCATGGTCTGAGTAGTAATCTTTCAGTCGTTATTTTCATGCAGTTACACCTCACTTAGTTCATTCTTAATTATTGCTTTTAATTTATTTTATCAAGTTTGTAGCGGTTACACAATGTAAAATATCCTTGTTTTTTAGGTGGAGATGCTTTATATATATTTCTTTGCATATTCACGTAAATATTTGAATGGAAACGGCAGCACGGTTAATGAACCTAAACGTACAAAGTCCACATCCATTAAAGGCAAGAGTTCCTCGAAAAAGACTGGAGCATCACCTATTGCTTGAACTTCACGAATGATCACACCTTTGTCCATCTTCTGCTTAGGATTTTTACTTTTTTCCCCTACACAGTATTGGGCCCGCTTCTCATCAATCTGCCAATAATGAATATCTAAGCTGCCTCTGTATATTTCTGATTTGTTTTGCTGATTTCTAAAATAAGGAAATAGATGCTTTTGATAATTCATCACAAAATAATCATTCACTTTCTGTTTCAATGTTTTGTGGTGTAATTTTTGGACAAAATATTGTTGACTAATTTCCGGTTCGTTCACACTATCCAAATATTCTTTTATATCAGAAACTTCTGAAATGATACTTTGACTCTTTGTTTGAGTTGAAATATGATCTAGTAAATCAGCCAATTCATCTTTGAAATATTTCTGATTTTCCTTTGTTTGTTTGAATATTCGCCGGATTTGATGCATTTCTTGTAGTGAATACAATTTCGTTTGCACAATCACATTTATATTTTTATGATGGTCAATAATCAATCCCTCTGCTTTACTTGACGCTAAAATATCTGCATATTGATTATATTCGTGATTTCTAGATAGTGTATTTTCAAATTTTCTAAAAACAAAATGCCCATTTGGATAAATTTTCATCCCTAAATATCTGTTCTCTTCACCTGAAATTTTATTAATAAAAATCCATTCGTGCTCAAATTGAAAGTCGGACCAATCCAAAAGAGAGATCTGCTGCTTTTCTAAATCCTTTTTAATCAGCAACTCTTTAAGAATTACTTCAATCGTTAACTCTTCATTTTCTAGAAAACCTTCTACTGTCAAATGATGTGTTAAAAATGCCTTGTCATTGATATAAGGGTCTACTAATTGCTGCTTTTCATAGTATTCTCTTTCATGTACATACACAATATTCATCGCATCTTTTTGTGGATGTTTGACAATGCGACTTTTTAATCCATATTTATCTAGCAAGATATGCTGAATACGTTTTAACTCTACTTTCGAATGTTCATCACAAATCTTGTCAATGAGATAAAGTGCAGTACCTAAATCATGATTAACCAGTTCAAACCTCTCTGATTGAATCAAAGCTTGTCGTACATCTGTATATTCTACAAATTCTAAATGGACATATTCACCAAAATATATTTCAAATCGTTCTAACAAATCCGACATCATCCCCATTTTAGACGCATTAAACTTTTCAAAACTTGAAATATCCAAAAATGGAATTGAAGCTTTTTCATTATCAATGGCTCTTTGAACAAATAATTGCTTTGCTTCTCCTTTATGATGTCGTTTAAGCGTACCATTGGAAAGCAATTCATATTTAGATAAAGATCTAAATTTTTTGTCATCTATTTTCATCTTATTTCTATATTTCACAGAATTAAATCTATTGGCTGAAAAATTTAATGTCTCTTCTTTATCTACTTTTACTTGTAATGCGTCCAACTGCATAGGTTGATCTTTTACTTTTTTGACAATCAACGCTGGATGTGTGATAAAAAGATTACCTGTTAAATTATTATACTTTAAATCATCTGAACTATAATTACTTAACGCATTCAAAAATAGTTGTAGCAACACATTATTTTCAACTAGATCTTTACAGGAGACATCCATTGCACGATAGGAATCCATGTAAGGACTATTTCTAAAATACTCATTAAATGTATAGCTAGAATGCTTATTTTTTCGGTACATCAACACGAGTGAATGTCCATTTTCAAATACAATAGCGTCAACTTTGACAAAATCCAAGTCGAGAATGTGCGCACCATATATTGTTTTGTCTTCCCTAATAATTTTAATAAAATCATAGTCTCGCTGAATTTTTTCCAAATCATACTTTATTTTTAATTTATTAGTTAGAATCGTTGTCACTAGCTATCGTCTCCTTTATAAAATCTTCTAATTGTTTTAGCTTTATAGCATCTAATTGCTTCTTATGAAATAGATAAGGAATCTCAATAATTTGGTTTTGATACGATGTACTATAGTTATACGCTCGATTGGCAAAAATATTAATAATAATTGCCCGCTTGCCGCCAACACGCATTAATTTTTCATGAATTCGCTCTAAATATTCTGTTGCACGCTGTTTATTTGATTCTTTCCAATACTTAAAATCGATATAAACTTTATTTTGAATATGATAGTCAAATAGTTCATAGTATTCTGCAGGCATTTCCTCTAGCTGTATATCTAAGTGCGTCTCTAATACTTTCTTACCTATTGTTTCTCCTAATGCACCTTTATAAATGTTTTGATAGGCAACCGGGGACAACATGTAATCTTGTCTTTCAAAACTTAAAGCATATCCTTGCTGTTCAAAATAATGATTTAACTCAGTAATTTGCTGAATTTTATTTAACTTAACATCCTCAGCTGAAACATTACTTTTACCTTGTATACCAAAATATATTTGTAAATAGCTAAAATCCTTTTCTTGGGTATAAGTATAACTTTTGCTTGGTGTTGGCATTTGAATAT
>JAEWFE010000168.1 GCA_023389005.1 Bacillota bacterium | reverse complement strand
AAGTGAATATGCACGATATTGTTTACCAAGTGATTCAAGCACCATTAACCGGTCTAGGAAGTAGTTTACCTGCGACTTTGATTGCTTTATTCTTTGTCCAATTTTTATGGTTCTTTGGCTTACATGGTCAAATCATCGTCAATTCCGGCATGGATCCAATTTGGAATACCTTAATGTTAGAAAACCTAGAAGCCTACAAAGCCGGCAAAGAATTACCACACATTATCACTAAACCATTCATGGAAGTCTTTACGGTTGGCCTTGGTGGTTCAGGGATGACGTTGGTGGTTGTAATTCTAATGGCTTTTGTTTTGAAGAAAAAACAATACCAAGATGTAGGGCGTCTCGCTTTAGCATCTGGTATCTTTAACGTCAACGAACCAGTTATTTTTGGTCTACCTATCGTATTAAATCCAACTATTTTAATACCATGGGTCATTGCACCATTAATTGTCACAACCTTAAATTACTTAGTTATGGCCGCTGGAATTGTACCCGCTCCAACTGGGGTGTCTGTACCTTGGACCGTGCCTATCTTCTTTAGCGGCATGCTCGCAACCAACTCAGTATTAGGTGGCGTCTTACAAATTGTTGACTTTTTACTTGTCGCTATCGTTTGGTATCCATTCTTACGTGTACTAGACAAACAACTTGATTCTGCGCTATAATTTTACCAATAAGAAACAAAGATGACGGTAAAATGGTTGGGAGGAACAAATATGCCAAAATATGAAGAAATTGCCAATGTACTTAGAGAAAGAATCCTAAATGGCACATATCCAGTGGACAGCTTCCTTCCCCACCAGACAGAATTGGTCAAAGAGTTTAATGTTAGCCGCATGACCATCAAAAAAGCGGTCAATATCTTAACGGTTGAAGGCCTTGTGTATTCAAAACAAGGAATGGGGACAAAAATTCTCAACTCTTCCTTTTGGGATAAAGATGATGCTCTTTATCGTTTTAATCAATATCAAGGGCTCACGAGTGATTTCAAAAATGATGAAAGAACCTTAACGAGTCAGGTCATTTTATTTACGGTTATCTTTCCTAGTGAAGAGATTGCACAAAGACTTGCTGTTGATACCCAAACACCAATTTACCAAATTATTCGTCTGCGTTTGGTAGATAATCAGCCCTTTGTCTTAGAACATACTTATATGCCTTGTGATTTAGTTCCTGGTCTATCACGTGAGATTCTTCAAAATTCGATTTATAGTTATATCCAAGACGAATTAAAAATCAATTTTGCTGGAAGCTATCGTCATATCACTGCAGAAAAGCCTGATGAATATGATCAAAAATATCTACACTGTGAATTGACCGATCCAGTATTGCAAGTCGAACAAGTAGTCTATCTCGAAAATGGCCGTCCGATTGAATATTCTAGAAGTCGCAATCGTTATGACGCAAGAGGCTACTCATTATTAGATGTCAAAAAATAAATAATGATGGTGTGTCACTTTTATCATTAAAGTTGGCGCATCATTTTTTTATGCAAAAACGGATATTCCTGACTAACCTTGACTTGATTGCTAGTTTGGAATATCCGTGACTATTTATCTTAACCAACAAGCACGCTTTCATATGGATATTGATAGCGACAAGTTGTTTTTTGATTATTGGACATTAATGAGAAGAGTACGGTCATGATACCCACTCGACCAATATACATTAAACCAATAATTAATAATTTACCAAATTCGGTTAAATCTGGCGTTAAGCCCATCGTCAATCCTACTGTACCAAAGGCAGAGAATACTTCAAAAGCCGCATACTCAATCCCATTTTGACGTGGTAGATGTTCGGTTGCTGATAAAATCATAATCGAGATAACACATAGACTTAAGGAGATAAAGAATAAGGTCATCGCCCGAAATACTGCGGTTTCTTTAATCGAGCGACCAGCAAATTCCGCGCGTTGTCTCCCCTTTAATAGTGAAATCATCTGAATTAAGACGACCCCAAAAGTTGTTGTCTTCAAACCACCGGCAGTTGATCCAGAGGTACCACCGATATACATCAAGAACATGGTTAAAATCAACCCCGGATTAGACATCGCAGCATAATCTACAGAATAAAAGCCAGCTGTTCTTGGCGTAACCGACATAAATAAAGTATTCATCAATCGAACCAAGAAATTATCGCTTTGGACTAGGTAACGCCCATTATGCTCAGAGAAGAAGAAAATCACGAACCCACCAAGCAATAATAATCCAGTCATCATCAAGGCTAGTTTACTATGCATCGACATCCGTTTTGTGTGTTTATATTGCAATAAATCACGCCAAACTAAAAATCCTAAGCCCCCAGAAACAATTAAGAAAGAAACGACCAATAAAATATATGGATCATTTTGGAAAGGAACCAAACTATCACCGAATAAATCAAACCCAGCATTACAAAAACTAGAAATTGCATGGAAAAGGGCATACCAAAGTCCCTTGATAATACCATATCGCGGCACTAAATCTATCGCTAATAGTACCATTCCCGTTGTCTGAATGGCAATCGAAAACTTTAATACATACAAGGTTAACTTCATCACACCAGACATATCATCTAAGTTTAAAGCTTCTTTCAAAACAATCCGTGTGCTCAGATTAACCTTTTTCTTCGCTAAGGTATAAAAAATAATAGGGAGCATCATAAAGCCCAAACCACCTAGTTCAATTAAAAGCATAATGATGATTTGACCAAAAATACTCCAGTGTTGTGCTGTATTTAATGTCGTCAATCCCGTGACACAGGTCGCTGAAGTTGCAGTAAATACGGCATCTAAAAAATTCGTAAACTCGCCACTTTGCGAACTAATCGGCAAGGAAAGCAAAAAGCCCCCTGTCAAAATAATTATCGCAAATCCTAAAGATAAAAATTTGACCGGCCCTAATTTTTGAATATTACTCTTTTTTTCTTTTTTTAACATTTTCGCCCCTTCATTTCAATAGACTATATACTCATTCATATTGTACCGCAATATCATAACCGAGTCATCCTATAAAAGCAACCCTTATTCAAAAATCTGATAGAAAGTAAAAGTTTGATTACAAATATTGAGGTCTCTAGTGATATTTTCTAAAATAAATAAACTCCCCTGCCAGCAAACAGAGGAGTAATGAAAGTTTATTGGTTCATATTTTTAATTTTAATTAAACGCGTGATTTCAGAGCGTTCATTTTCTTCAAGTTTCATGCGAATGCGATAAATGGTTTGCTCTAATTGTGGAATGGTCATGTATTCCAAAGCATTCACCCGACGTCTAGTCTTTTCAATTTCCGTAGACATCAATT
>JAEWFE010000131.1 GCA_023389005.1 Bacillota bacterium | reverse complement strand
ACTATCTTTTTCTGAACTAGCTATTCTTACTATTGGCATGATGGAAAGAAAAAAACGATAGGTGGGGATAGGTTTTGGAAAAAGTTAGCTAATATCATTACAATGTGTTGCTAAAATGTGCATGATTAAGTATAATCTGATTATGAGGAGGTGGCAGAAATGTCTACTACAAATTTGAATATCAGAACAGATAAAGAAGTCAAAATGGAAGCAGAACGGATTTTTAATGAACTAGGACTAAATATGACCACTGCGGTAAATATGTTTCTAAAAGCAACCATTCGTACACATAGCATACCTTTTGAATTAAAATTAGATGTTCCCAACCAAACAACTGTGCAAGCCATTGAAGAAGGTAGAAAACTTTTAGAAGATCCCAATACGCCACGCTATTCTTCTATTGATGATTTGAGGAAGGCTTTAGAAGTATGAAATACGAAATCATTTACACCAATCAGTTTAAGCGAGATTTAAAAAAGGTAAAAAAGCAAAATAAGAATCTGGATAGGTTATTTGAAGTTGTGGAAAAACTAGCTAATGGAGAAATTCTTGAAGCAAAATATAGAGATCATGCTTTAATTGGAAACTATAAAGACTCTAGAGAATGTCATATAGAACCAGATTGGCTTTTGATTTATGAAATCAAAAATGAAACCCTTGTTCTCATGCTTTCTCGTGTAGGTTCACATTCAGAACTTTTTAAAAACTAGCTAATCGTTACAAGTTTCAGTTCAGAGTAATCTGGGCTTTTTTGGCTTATCGGTTTCAAAAAGTGTTCTAAATATCCCCCCCAACCAAAAACCCTCATCCCTCCAATCTCCATTCCTCATACGAATTTTACTTAAATTTTCCTGAAAGTTCATCATTTGTACTTTGCAATTCTAAAAGAAGATTACTATAATAGTAAAATAGAAATATATATAGAAAAGAGCGTGTGAATGGAAAATACTCGAAAAAGGGCGTCTGAGCAAACCAGTCGTATTGATTATGCTGTTATTTTGCCGGTCTTTATCTTATGTATTATTGGCTTAACGTCACTATATGTTGCTTTATCACAAGACCCTGCCAAACCAAATGTTGTCCGCGGAGTTGGCTTTCAAGCTTTGTGGTATATTTTGGGCATCGGGGCAATTGCGATTATCATGCATATCAAAGTAAAATTACTATGGAAGTTAACACCGCTAATATATGGTGGGGGACTTTTGGTTATGGCACTTTTGCTTCAGTTTTATGACCGTTCCATTGCTGAGGTGACAGGTTCGAAAAACTGGTTCTCTATTGGTAACTTTACTTTGCAACCGGCGGAATTAATGAAAATTGCCTATATTTTGATGTTGGCATTAGTCGTGACGAAACATAATGGTCAACATAGAACGCGAACCTTGCGAACAGATGGTCAATTAATTGCAAAAATGCTAGCCGTCACTTTACCTGTTTTGATTTTAATACTATTACAAAAAGATTTTGGGACCATGTTAGTATTCCTTGCGATTTTTAGTGGCGTATTTTTAATGTCAGGGATTTCATGGAAGATTATTGTACCCGTTTTTGTTTTTATGTTTATTTTAGGTAGTATCTTGATTTTCTTAGTGCTATCTGAGACTGGGCGCCAAATTTTATATCACATTGGATTTAAACCGTATCAATTTGCCCGCATTGATTCGTGGCTTGATCCGTTTCATGACTTGCAAGGATCTTCGCGGCAAGTAGCTTCATCTATTGCAGCGATTTCTTCAGGGGGCATGTTTGGTAAAGGGTTTAATGTGAGCGATGTTTATGTGGCGGTTCGTGAATCGGACATGATTTTTTCAGTGATTGGTGAGAATTTTGGTTTTATTGGTAGCACATTAGTCATTGTTTTATATTTTGTATTAATTTATCAAATGATTCGTGTCTGTTTTGATACAAATAATGAGTTTTATACTTATATCGCCACTGGAATTATTATGATGATTCTATTCCATGTTTTTGAAAATATTGGAGCAAGCATCGGACTATTACCGCTCACAGGTATTCCGCTTCCTTTTATCAGTCAAGGAGGCTCGGCGCTACTCAGCAATCTTATCGGTATCGGCTTAATTTTATCCATGCGATACCAAACAACGAACCCATATTCACATTTGGAGGAATGATTATGTATACTTTTTATGGTTATCCTAAGTGTAGTACTTGCAAAAAGGCAGTGAAGCACTTAGAAAATAAAGGGATCACCCCGGAATATATTGATATTAAACTAAATCCACCAACAGCTGATCAACTAAAGGACTGGATGCTTCAAAGTAAGTTACCGATTCGACGTTTTTTTAACACGAGTGGGATGAAATATAAAGAGTTACACTTAAAAGACAAAATAGATGCCTTGAGCATGGAGGAAGCTTGTGCGTTACTTGCAACTGATGGAATGTTAATCAAGCGACCAATCTTGCTAAAGGATAATCAATTTGTTACGATTGGATATAAAGAAGATACATATGAAAGGTTGGATGTATAATGGAACAACAATGTCTCAAACATAAAGATGATTTGTGGATTTTATTTAACGGAAAAGAATATTGTGTGGGCTTGACTAAAAAGGCGCAGGATGATTTAGGGAAGGTAACCTATGCTTCATTCCCAAAAGTCGAAGCCAAAGTTCAAG
>JAEWFE010000130.1 GCA_023389005.1 Bacillota bacterium | reverse complement strand
AAATAGGAGTAGAATAGGGATGTAGGAAAATTCTGACTTTTTAATTTTCCTTTTTTAAGCGGATAAAATGTAAACGATTAAATATAGGGTGAGCAAAGAAATTCGAAGTGATAGTATTAAAAGAGGGGAGGGTTTGTGATGGAAGTATCAGCTGTAAAAGAAAAGGTACATGAGTTGTATAATTTACTAATTGCGCATACGAAGGAAGAACAAGCGACATCATGGTTAGATATTACGGATTGTCTCTTGCAAGTTTACAAAAAAATCGACACTAATCCTTCGCCACCAGTCTTCATTAGCAAGTTAGTCAACTATATCTATCTAACCGCAGTGGATGCTCGTTTACATTTTACACCGCAAGAAGAAGGGTTGATTAACGAATTGAACCACTATGCAAATGAGGCTGGGATCAATCGGCAATATCGGGCCAATGCAGTGGACAAATCACAGTTCTATGATTTAACCGAGTATATGCCAATTAGAAGATAGATGAATCATAACAGGATGTGAGGCAAGAATCGTACATTGCTTGACATCCTTTTTACTGTGTTAAATTTACGGTAAGAAGAAAAGAAAGAGGCGATAAGTGTGTCTGTATCATCAAAAAAAACAGCTAGTATTTTGACCAGAGTGACGCCCGAATTAAAAGAAGAAGTGGAAAAAGTTCTCGAACAGCTACAAATTCCAATGTCGACCGCGTTAAGCATGTTTTTACAACAAGTGGTAAATCAACAGAGAATCCCATTTGAAATAAAACTACCGCAAAAACCAGTAAATTACGATTCCTTAACCAAAGAAGCATTTGACCGCGAAATTCAAAAAGGCTTGGATGATTATGAAAATGGTGATATTGTAAGTGCGGACAAAGTAAAAGAAAAATATAGTTCTCAAGAGCAACGGTAATTGCGCCGGTGCTTTTTTGTTATCTATATGTGGGAAATTTCCCAGCACCTGATACTTTTTCACTATGTCGGTAAACGTTTCCCATCCTCTTCTAAAAGCATTGTAAACGCTATCTAACGAACTTATAGTATAAGTGTAAACAAACAAATCAAAATAAATTGAAAGGAGATGTTGTTTATTATGATGGAGAAAGTCCAGCGATTTGGTGGGGCAATGTTTACCCCGGTATTGCTATTTTCATTCTCTGGGATTATGGTAGCCATTGCAATTATTTGTAAAAATCCATTATTGTTAGGCTCGATTGCAGAGGATGGCACGACTTGGTTTAAGGTATGGTCAATTATTGAAAATGGAGCGTGGACCGTATTTAATCAGATGGAACTGCTTTTTGTTATAGGATTAGCCATAGGACTTGCTAAAAAAACTAATGCGCGTGCTGCGATGGAAGCTTTTGTCATCTATATCACTTGTAACTATTTTATTGCAAGCATGCTAGAGTTTTTTGGAAAATTCTTTGGTGTGGATTATAGTATGGATGCTGGAAGTGGTACTGGATTAAAGCTCATTGCCGGAATTAAAACATTGGATACTGGAATAGTTGGAGCGATACTTATTTCCGCCATCGTGGTGTATATCCATGATCGATACTTTGATACCAAGTTACCTGATTTTCTAGGTGTCTTTCAAGGATCATCTTTTGTTGTCATTATTGGATTCTTTGTCATGTTGCCAGTAGCTTTTCTAATTTGTTTAATTTGGCCAAAAGTACAAATGGGAATTGAATCCTTACAAGTTTTCTTAACAGGAGCAGGCTTATTTGGGGTATGGTTGTATACTTTCTTGGAGCGTATTTTGATTCCAACTGGATTGCATCATTTCATTTACACACCATTTATTTTTGGACCAGCAGTAGTGGAAGAAGGAATTACCAAATATTGGATTGCTCATTTGAAAGAATATGCGCAAACCACTAAACCTTTGAAACAACTATTCCCAGAAGGTGGATTTGCCCTACATGGAAATTCAAAAATATTTGCTTCTCCTGGTATTGCCGCAGCCTTTTATTTTACAGCAAAACCAGAAAACAGAAAGAAAGTCCTTGCTTTAGTGATTCCTGCAACATTAACAGCAGTATTAGCAGGAATTACCGAACCACTTGAATTTACATTTTTATTCGTATCACCACCATTATTTGCGGTACATGCAGCCTTGGCAGCGACTATGGCAACTACCATGTATGCTTTTGGTGTAGTCGGTGATATGGGCGGTGGCTTTATTGATTTACTAGCTAAGAACTGGATTCCATTATTCCAAAACCATAAAGGAATGATCTTTACACAATTAGCGATAGGGTTAGCTTTCACATTGATTTATTTTGTAGTGTTTAGATTCTTAATTCTCAAATTTAATATTCCTACACCAGGACGTGCGGATGCGAGTGAAGATATTAAATTATTTACCAAAAAAGATTACAAAGCTAAAAATGGTCAAACCGCTGCGCAATCAACAAGTGAGAGTAACCCATATGCCGAGCGCGCTGCAATCTTTTTAGAAGCGTTTGGTGGTACAGATAATATTGCTAAAGTGGCGAACTGTGCGACACGTTTAAGAATTACCGTAAATGATCCTGATTTAGTTCAAGATGATGCCACATTTAAAGCTGGTGGTGCACACGGCGTTGTTAGAAAGGGAACTGCTTTTCAGGTAATTGTTGGTTTAGATGTGCCACAAGTTCGAGAACAGTTTGAAATATTGATGAACACAAAAGTTGAATAAAACATATAACGATAGGAGAGATTTTTTATGAAGAAATTTTCAATTGTAATTGCTGGTGGAGGAAGTACATTTACTCCGGGGATTGTACTAATGTTACTAGATAATTTAGATAAATTCCCAATTCGTCAAATTAAATTTTATGATAATTTAGCAGAACGTCAAAAACATATTGCTGATGCTTGCGAAATCTTGTTAAAAGAACGTGCGCCAGAAATTAAATTTGTTGCAACAACTGATCCAGAAACAGCATTTACAGATGTAGATTTTGTAATGGCACATATTCGTGTGGGACTTTATGCAATGCGTGAAAAAGATGAAAAAATTCCATTGAAATACGGTGTAATTGGTCAAGAAACTTGTGGGCCTGGTGGAATTGCTTATGGTATGCGTTCGATTGGCGGCGTCTTAGAGTTAGTTGACTATATGGAAAAATACTCACCTGATGCTTGGATGTTAAATTACTCTAATCCTGCGGCTATTGTGGCTGAAGCAACTAGAAAATTACGTCCAAATTCAAAAATTATTAATATTTGTGATATGCCTGTGGGTATTGAAGAACGTATGGCTCGTGCGATTGGTTTGAAATCACGAAAAGAAATGGTTGTTCGTTACTTTGGATTAAATCATTTCGGTTGGTGGACGGATATTCGTGACAAAGAAGGTAAAGATTTAATGCCGCAAATCAAGGAACATGTTGCAAAATATGGCTACTCTCTTCCTGAAGAAGTAGAAGCATCACAACATACAGATGCAAGCTGGATGCATACTTTTGCAAAAGCTCGTGAAGTTTATGAAGTGGATCCATCTACTTTACCAAATACGTATTTGAAATATTACTTCTATTCACAAGATGAAGTTGCGCATGCGACCCCTAATTTTACACGTGCAAATGAAGTAATGGCAGGAAGAGAAAAACATGTATTTGGTGAATGTGACCGAATTGCTGCATGTGGCACTGCTAAAGATACAACATTAGAAGTAGACGAACATGCTAGTTATATTGTGGATTTAGCAAGAGCCATCGCCTACAACACGCATGAAAGAATGCTACTAATTGTACCGAATAATGGCGCAATTGCTAACTTCGATGAAACAGCGATGGTAGAAGTACCATGTATCGTAGGAAGTAATGGTCCAGAACCACTTACTCAAGGAAATATTCCACGTTTCCAAAAAGGATTAATGGAACAACAAGTAGCTGTAGAAAAATTAGTAGTAGAAGCATGGGAAGAAGGCTCTTATCAAAAACTATGGCAAGCATTAACCTTATCTAAAATTGTACCAAATGCAAGAGTAGCCAAACAGTTACTTGATGATTTGATTGAAGCGAATAAAGAATTTTGGCCAGAATTAAAATAAAATGACTAAAGGCACACTATTCCCTCCTTTTATTTGTTATAATAAAATAAGAGGAGGGAATTAGATAATGGAATTACAACGGCTAGTATTTGAAAAAGAAACAGAATTAAATGAATTAGATCTCGATATTCTAAATTATGTTTTAAATCATCAGCAAGAGGTCCAAACTTTGGGTATTATGCAGTTAGCTGATGTGACACATGCTTCGAAATCATCTATTTTAAGAATGACAAAGAAATTAGGATTTTCTGGTTATTCGGAATTTAAATATTTTTTACGTCATAAAGTGAATCAAGAAACAACACAAATACAGCAAGAAACAAATATTTTTGATCAACAATTAGAGGATATTCAAAGGACAATAGCAGACTTGCATCAGAGTAATATTCAACCGATTTTGGAATTACTTCATCAAAGCCAAACGATTTATTGTTTTGCAACCGGTTTTATACAAAAAATCGCTTTGGATGAGTTTTACACACGAATGCTGAGTTTAAATAAAAGAGCATTGGTATTACCAAATAAGACAGAATTAGATATGGTCATGCCAATGATATCCGAAAAAGATTGTGTCATTGTTGCTTCGTTAAGTGGTGAAACCGAAGAAATTAAGCCTAACTTACTATCCCTGGAGATGCGTCATATTCCAGTGATTAGTTTGACAGCGACGGGAGATAATTATTTTGCTAGACACAGTTATGCTCACTTGCATTATTATTCTGATTTTTTTCCATTGGGCAAAGAAGGTACACCTGCCCAATCATTAATTGGTTTACATTGTGTGACAGATTATTTATATCGAGCTTATAACGAATTTTTACGAACGGAGTGAATCAAATGACAAGGCAAAGAATGGATGTATGGCAAAAATTATTAATAGGATATTGGTTGATATTGCCAATAATATTTTTGTTATATTTATTTTTGACTGCATCAAGAATGAATGTTCAGTTTTCGGATGTATTAGTCCAATTGCCTGGTTTTGCCATTAGTTTTTTGCTAAGTTGTTTAATGTGGATTCAGGGCATCGTTTTTATTCGAACTAAAATGGAAATGAGAGGTAAATTTTTATTTTTTGCCATCATTCAACAAGCGCTCACTTTAAATTTTATTGGTGCTATTTTTTCATATTTTGCATTAAGAAAACAATCTACTGAATATCAGTTTGACTCTAAAACAGAAAAGATGAGTTTTTATTGTTTTTGGGTGATGATACTGTTTCTCTCTTTATTTGTTACTTTCCTAATGTGGCGCATGACGCAAATATAGTAAATGAAAGCTTGGGCAAGTGGATAGGCCTAAGCTTTTTTCATGCAAAATTCACAAAAGTAAAGTTAATCTTAAGACTATTAAAAGTTGGCTAAGTTTTAGGCGGACTTATTGAAAGTTTCAGCAAATCGGCGTATAAAGAATAAGAAATAAAAGAAGAGAGGGAAAGGCTTTGAAGAAAGTAGCGCCGATTGTAAAACCTATTGCCGTCTTAACTTTATCGGTATTAATTGCGACCACAACGGGGATTATCAATAGTGAAAGTTACCGTCAGCCGAGCGTAAAAACACCAACGAGTACAACGACAACTACCACCGTTGTATCTACACCAAAAACGAGTACGACAAAAGAAGAAAAAACGCAAACAACAACTAGTTCGACGGAAAGTACACCGACACAAAAAGACAAGACAACGGATAAAGAGCAGACGACGACTAGTCAAGATACAGAGAATCAAAATAACGCAACAGAAGAGAAACAAAATCAAAATACCAATAACCAAAACACGAATCAAAACCTAGAAAAAACGGAAAATAGTCAAGAAAAGACCCAAGAATCAACGAGCAGCACACAAGAAAAGCCCCAAACAGACACGCAAGCAAATGCGAATGAAGCCAGTCAGTCCTAAGAGGTGAACGAAATTGACATTATTAATTGATTTAATTAGTTCTTTTCACAAGTTTCTAGGTTATTTAGAAATCAGTCCCAAATATTTAAATCGCGCGTATACGATTCTTAGTATTTTTCCGACCTTGTATATTTTGCGGATTATTTATGGCTTATTTTTAAATCAACACTATCTACAAATGCTTTTGTATAGCCTAGTCTTTTTAGTTTTGGTTTATTTTATCGTATTGAATAGTTTTTATTATTTTCTGGATAAGAATTCTAAATATGATGTCACGCAGCTTTTTGCCAAATATTTACCAGAGGATGCGCTGAATATACAAACGAGCAGCTCTAAGAAAAATAATGCTTTTGCGCGCGAATTAGACTTAATGCAAGTACCGATTCACTTTGGCAAAGACTATCAACTTCTACTCAATCAAGTGGTTGAACAATGTATCCAAGCCAAACAATTGCCACTTGCTGAGGACTTTATCAAGCAGCAACAAGGTTATGCACTGGAAAAAAACACGCTCTTTCCATTTTATGATTTGGCCCAAGTCGGACAAAAAGAATATGTAGTGCGCATCGGATCGAGTTATCAACGTTTATTTGAAGTCGGGATGATTCGCCTAAACGAGGAGGAGGAATTGAAACCAGTGGGATTATTCTTATCTGGTGGCGATTTTTATATGAATGGTCAACTTTTCCACGAACCATATCAATTAAAATTAATGGCCAAAAATCAAGTGGTCAAGGAAGTGCCGACGATTTCACGCCAAGCTAGACGCCATCATAGTCTATAATTGCGCAAGAGTTTTGTGTATAATGGTTTTGAGGTGAAAGTGATGTTCGAACATTTTTCAGAAATTGATTTACATATTGTCGAATTACCTGTAGAAGTTCAAGATGGCAAGCCTGTCTATCAAGGATTTATCCAAGA
>JAEWFE010000097.1 GCA_023389005.1 Bacillota bacterium | reverse complement strand
CCGCAAAAGGTTCATCCAAAAGCAGCAAACCTTTATTGGCATGTAACGCACGTAATAGTGCAACCATTTGTTTTTCTCCACCACTCATTGTTTCTGGAGATAAGTAGCTATTTTCATCAAAGTCTGAAGGAAGATAGGCCAGTAGCTCTCTTTTTAGTGGATAACTGCCAAACAAGGTTAAATTATTAGCCACTGTATCTTCAAACACTACGGATTCTTGCCCCACATATTCAACAAAATCATCTATTTCACTTTCCTGAACTTTGCCTTGATTCCAAATAACTTCAGCAGATGACTCTCGTTGATAAATGTATTGCAACAATGTGGATTTACCACTAGCATTTGGACCAACTAATGCAATCTTTTCTCCTGCCAGTAATTTTAAATTTAAATGTTGGAATAACTGCTTACCTTCTGACGTTTGTAAATTTAAATCACAAATTTCTAGGCTTTCAAATGGATATTTTGCCTGTTTTCTAATGGTCATTTCTTCTGCTTGCAGCCAATTTTCCATTTCCTGACGTGCTTTTTTGGAAGCGTGTAAGGCATTTACATCCGTTAGAATATATCGAATGGGATAGACAAAGTTAGTAACATAAGAAAAAGTGGCCACCGCTGCACCTACAGATAATTCTTTACGATATAAAAGCACTGCCACCATCACAAAGGCCAAAAAGTTGACAATAAACATTGCCAAACCACTCATTACATTAGCAAAGGTCTTAAAACGTCCGTAATCATATAAACTACTTTGGTTGCTTTCTGCATAATGATCATGACGCTTAGTTAAATTCAAAAAAGTAAACGGAGTAAATAGCGACTTGCCTTTTAAAAATGTACTTAAGTGTTTGACATATTGTTCATAGGCTTCTAATTGATTTTTTCGTAAAGTTGCTAATTTTTCTGCTGTATATTTCGGCAATACCGAGGCTAATAATGAAGCCAGTAGAACCACTACTGCAATTTTCCAATCAACAAAGAGAATTAAAGCACCTGTGTAGAAAATAATTTCTATCATCGCTCGCAACATGTCGATGAATGGACTTAAGTATTCTTCGTCCAGCACTTCAATATTATTAGTAAAAATAGCAAGATAGCCTGATTGCGTATGACTTTGATAGTTTCGATTAGACTGCGATAGAATTTTACGAAAAAGCTTAGTTTGCATGATTCGCCGAAATTCTGCAGATATCTTCCATTCTAAAGATTGATACTTATCTTGAAAAAAAGAATTTGCCAAAATAAGACTGAAATAACCAACACACAAAAAGATAACTAATTTTAACGTGAGATGGCTCACATGATTAAATAAAATCATATTCATGTAAGGCAAGCATACATTAGTTAACGTCCATAATGTTGAAAATATGAACTGTAACCCTATGAGCTTACGTAAATCATATATTACTTGTTTCACCCTAAACATTCCTATCTAAATTCATTTCAACGCTTTTTTGCCACCTGATTTCGAATCCACAACCAGATACCAACAAAAATGGTAGCCACATTGATAACAATACCTAATACCGTGATATTATCATATACAGTAGGAACTAATAAGAAAATAATACCAAAAGCGGTATACAAACTAGAAATCACTGAAAAAACCAAAGCCATTTTCGAATGATCATATGCTTCGTAAACCATCTTTTCAAATATATTACCAGAAATACCAATAACAAAGAAGGCAACGAATAGGCAGACTAATTTAAGTAATGGTTGTGGCAAAATGAAAATCAGTAATAGAGCCAGTCCAGAGATCATATAGTCTACGCTGAAGAAATGATAGGGATTCATTTTAATTTTAGGAGCTACCATGGCGCCAAGTAAATCGGCAGCTCGTCTAGTGGCAATAACGATACCTAAATAAGTCAACGGAATCTTTTCTGCTAATAAATACAATGGTGCTAACGTGAGTAAAAGGTCGGTACCCCCACTTAAGACAGCTTCTGTGAAAATAATGAAGGAAGCTCTTTTTTCACTAAAGAATTCCTGTAAAGATTGTTTGGTACGAATGCGCTGCTCTTCTGCTTCATCATCATCCTCGTTTTCATTAGCGAAATAAGCATCTTTAATCTTCAAGCGGAACATAAAGTAAATCGCCCCAATAAAGAATGGGATACTTAAATCCATCAGCAATAAATACGATAAAAAGGTTAGTAATACCGAAGCAATGAAGTTACTGATAATATCAATCACATTACTTGCGACATATTGAATATCAATCGAAGCGTTAATCAATTCATCATTATTATCTAAAGTAGCTGGTATGACTTTCATCTGAATCGTATTTAACAAGCTGGTAGTCAAACTAAATAGAAAATTCAAACCATACATTAAGTAAATCGATCCGTGAAAATAAAGGGTTGCAATGATCGATAACATGATAAATAACTGTGCTGTTTGAAAAGTCAGCAACCAAGCCTTATCTTTTTTCAATTGATGTAGGTAGGTTCCGTATAAAAAAGCAAATAAATTCGGTAGCATCCCAACTAATGTAAATAAGGACAAATTTGCAGCATCAATGTGATAGACGGCCACTAATCCTAAAGATAGTGCTACTAAATAAAAACTATCGGCAATATTTCTTACAGAGCGACCTAAAATCAGGTGCTTAAAATTGGCTGTATAATGACTAAATTTCAATTATCTTTCCCTCCTAAAAAAAACGAACGATAATTAAAATATACCAAAAAAAATGATAAAGTAAATATCACAATATCATTTTATTCTCATTTTCAATCTGAACACCATAAAAAGAAGGTCCCAAAATATCCATTTCAGGAACCCTCTCTTTTTCAATATTCCGGATATTGTTCAATGTAGCCTTTTTCTTTTAACACTTTGGTTTGACAATAATCTTGTTCAGCTTCAATTTGTTCCATCTTTTGAACTTTAAAGATAAATTGCCAATTATCACCAAAATCATAAACGGCTTCAAACACTTCATTTTCTTCCAATACCAAGGAATCCAAGG
>JAEWFE010000091.1 GCA_023389005.1 Bacillota bacterium | reverse complement strand
CGTAGGGGTACTCGTCGTAAAATCAACCAAAACTTTTCCCTTCACATCTGCTTGAAAAATACCTTGAGGACCATAGTAAATTTCTTCTACATCTTTTGGATAACCAACCATGGTAAAAATAACCTCGACAGATTCGGCTACCTTTTGTGGTGTTTCTGCCCAAATTGCACCATTAGCGACTAAATCATCTGTTTTTGATTTGGTACGATTATATACAAATAATTCGTGACCTGCTTTTTGTAAATGACCGGCCATCGCTTTACCCATCACACCCGTACCGATAAATCCTAACTTCATGTCCATTCCTTCTTTGCATTTTATTTTTCACAAATTTATTATACAAAAAGAAAGTATCTAAGACAAAGACAAAAACTTCATCTCAGATACTTTCCTATTTTTCTCTTGTAATTGAAGGTTTGATTGCGGATAGTTTTACCTTGATTTTTGCGATGGATGAGGATTTGGTTTTGATTTCTTTTTGTGCATATTCTGCCAAAACTTGTTGATAAAAGGCAAACATCGTGTCACCAAAACAATCCGCAGAAATACTATATAATTTATCTTTCAAAATTTGCTCATCTGGATGCACACCTGAATGAATATATTCCACTAAACATTCCGCAAAATCAGCGTCCTCCTTAAAAGTCACGCCTAAACTTGGATGATCAATCAAGGTATTTAAATAAGCATTTCCTTCCACAATAATTGGGGTGCCTGCTGCCATTGATTCCGTATAGGTCAAACCTTGCGTCTCAGAGGTTGAAGCACTGACAAAATAATCAGCCGCACGATAATAATAGGCTACTTTATCATTTTCAACTTCACCAGTAAACTGCACATAATCTTGCAACCCTAAATCATGTACTTGTTTTTGCAGATTTTCAAGATATGGTCCCTTACCAACCACAACCAGCCGAACATTGGGCATCATTAATAAGACTTGTGGCATTCCTTGAATAATAGCTTGAATATTTTTTTCATATGAAATACGACTTAAAGATAATAACATAATTTGATCTTCTTGAATACCTAAGTCTTGTCTTAATTGTGCAGTCATCTCTGGCGTAATATCTGGACGTACAAATCTCTCTAATTCAATCCCCGTTGGAATCACTTTTAATGGTCGTGTCACACCATAATCGATCAAAGTCTGACTTACTCTTTCACTCGGGCACACGACGGCATCTGTATGATTTGCGTAAAGTCGGGTCAAGTAACGTACATGACTTTTACGAATGACTTTTCCTTTAGCGATATAATGCAAATAATCCTCATACATTGTGTGATACGTATGGATAACTGGAATTTTTAATTTTCTAGCAACTAATTGGCCAAGCAAACCAACCCCAAATTCTGTTTGCGTATGGATTAAATCCAAGCCTTTTTCTTTGGCAATTTGATAAGCGTCAATCATTCCCCTTACCACAATACGTCGATCTGTAAAAGAAATAAAAGGGACACTTGGCATACGAATAATTTGTGGATCATCAACCGTGACATTCGGATCAGTTGTTGTAAAGATATAGACTTCATTTCCTAAACGTTCTAATTGGTCTTTTAATGTCTTAATGGAAGTTGCCACACCACTCACTTGCGGAAAATACGAATCAGTAAATAACCCAATTTTCAACCATTCCACCTCTTTTCAAAATCTTTCAAAACGATTATACCATATTTTTCTGAAATTTTTTGTCGTCCTTTAGTCTTAATTTCCATTTTTCAAAATATTTATCAAGTGCTATACTTAAATCAAAAATGAAAAGGACGGATGAAGATGCCGATTATCGACTTACACTGTGATACAATTATGAAACTTTATGAAAATAATAATAGCCATCTTGTAGAAAATCATTTTCAAATTGACCTTAAGCGACTCCAGCAAAATGATTTCTTGTTGCAAACTTTTGCGATTTTTCTAGATAAAAGGCAATATCCTAACCGCAAAGAAACGGCCTTAGAAATGTACCAGCGTTTCATCAAAGAGCTAGAAAAATATCCAGCTACAATTGGTCTCATCAAATCTCAGACTGACTATTATAAAAATAAAGCAAAGAAGCGAATCAGTGCATTATTAACCCTTGAGGAAGGCGGGATTCTAGAAGGAAACATCGAAAATTTAGAGGAATTTTTTCAACTTGGTGTACGCTTAATTACTTTAACTTGGAACTATCCGAATGAAATTGGCACGCCGAATATCCTATATTGGGACAAAGAAAAGCAAATTTTAGCAGATAACCAGACAGGCTTAACTAAATTTGGCTTTACTTGTATCGAAAAAATGAATGACTTACAGATGCTTATTGATTTGTCACATGCTAGTGATCAAGTAGCGAAAGATGTCTTGGCTTCATCTACTGAAGGAATAGTCGCCAGTCACTCAAATGCGCGAAAATTAACGCCTCATCCTAGAAATTTAAGTAATGAATTGATTCAAAAAATTGCTGATAAAAACGGACTGATTGGCATTAATTTCTTTGATCAATTCCTAAAGCTCAAACAACCAACAGATCTACCCACGGCGATTAGCGAACATTTATGGTATATGTATCAATTAGTTGGTGAAAATCACTTATGCTTCGGCTCGGATTTTGATGGTATTCCTGTTCATCCAGACTTAAGCGATGTCAATAGCTTTCCAAAAATTATCCAGGCACTTAAGCAAAAAGGATTTTCAAGTAGACAAATCGAGAAAATCAGCTATCAAAATGCCGAAAACTTTTTACTACATTATCTACCAAAAGGAGAAGTGAAATGAGCAAGTTAAAAGAACGTTTCGATACTTTAAGCGATGCGATTATTGCTATCATCATGACGATTTTAGTGCTAGAAATTACCGTTCCACACAATACGACTGAATTGATTGGTTTATTTGAAGAAATTAGCCTATTTATCATTAGCTTTATTATCTTAATCGACTTTTGGTATCAACGCACCAATTTGATGAATTTAGCAAAACAAACGACACATCAAGCTTTTGTGGTGGATGTCTTATTTCACCTAAGTTTATCCTTGTTTCCAATTGCGGTTAAAATGTTAGTGAATTATCCAAATCCAACCATTAGCATTTTATTTTTTGGGAGCATCAACTTAATTGCTGCCCTACTTTATCATTTACTGGCTTTGATTATTGTCAAAAATGAATTAAGCACAAGGCAATGGCAAAAAGCAACCTTTATCCATCGTTGGTTAGCAAAAAGAACAGTATTTGTCTTTATATTCGATATCATTTTGCTTGGTGTCGCCTTAATTATTCCTAAATATGGTATTTTCATCTATTTTCTAACACCGATATTTGAATTTATTGCAAATTATCGTAAAGGCATTCGTTTTGAAGAGCTGATTAAACAAGTAAAAGTCAATTTATCTCAAAATTCAACCACTACAAAAAAAGACTAGGCCAAAAACCTAGTCTTTTTTATATACAGTTATTATTTTACGTATTCATTGATTAATTCAACGACATCTTCCATTGTATCGCAGTCATTTAATGCACGATCTGCTAATTCTTTCATCTCAGCAGTATCTAAGCGTTTCATTAAGCTACGAGTCTTAAGAACTGAAGTCGCACTCATTGAGAACTCATCTAAGCCCATACCAACAAGTAATGGCACAGCAGTTTGATCGCCAGCCATTTCTCCACACATACCAGCCCATTTACCTTCTGCATGTGCTGCATCAATCACGTTCTTAATTAAACGTAAGATAGATGGGTTATATGGTTGATATAGATAAGATACGCGTTCACTCATGCGGTCAGCAGCCATTGAGTATTGAATTAAATCGTTGGTACCGATACTGAAGAAATCAACTTCTTTAGCAAATTTATCAGCTAAAACAGCTGCAGCAGGAATTTCAATCATGATACCTACTTGGATAGCATCTGAAACTGCTACACCTTCAGCAACTAATTTTGCTTTTTCTTCTTCAAACATCTTCTTAGCGGCTCTGAATTCTTTAAGAGTTGCAACCATTGGGAACATAATACGTAAAGTACCATATACGCTTGCTCGTAATAAAGCACGTAATTGTGTTCTAAACATTGCATCGCCAAGTTCAGATAAGCTAATACGTAATGCACGGTAACCTAAGAATGGATTCATTTCATGTGGTAAATCAAGATATGGTAATTCTTTATCTCCACCGATATCCATTGTACGAACAACAACAGGTTTGCCATCCATACCTTCTAATACAGCTTTATAGGCTTCGAATTGATCTTCTTCAGATGGGAAGTCAGGTGAATCCATGTATAAGAATTCAGTACGGTATAAACCTACTGCTTCTGCCCCATTATTATGAACACCTGCTAAGTCTTTTGGTGTACCAATGTTAGCAGCTAATTCAAAATGTTGGCCATCCGCAGTGACTGTTTTTTCATTTTTTAGTTTTTCCCATTCTGCTTTTTGAGCGGCATAGTCTTCACCAGCTTTGATGAAAGCAGCTTGTTGTTCTTCAGTTGGATGTACAATCGCTTCACCAGTAATACCGTTTACAGCAATTAAATCACCAGCGTTCACTTTTGAAGTGACTGAATTTGTACCTACAATTGCAGGAATCTCTAAAGAACGTGCCATAATTGCAGAGTGAGAAGTACGTCCACCGATATCAGTGATGAAAGCTTTAACGAATTGACGGTCTAATTGTGCAGTATCACTTGGCGTCAAGTCATGCGCAACAACGACTACTTCTTCGTTAATCATAGCAGGGCTTGGAAGTACAACATTTAATAAGTGAGCCAATACACGTTTTGTTACGTCTTTAATGTCGGCAGCACGTTCTTGCATGTATTTATTATCTTCCATACCTTCAAAAATAGAAATAAACATATCCGTTACTTCTTTTAAGGCAGCTTCTGCATTCACTTTATTTGATTTGATTGCGTCTTTAATTTGACCAATCATCTCTGGGTCTGATAAAACCATCAAGTGTGCGTCAAATACAGCAGCTTCTTCTTCACCTAAAGTACTTGCTGCTTTTGCACGAATCTGTTCTAACTCAGCTTTTGATTGTGCTAAAGCATCGTCCAAGCGAGCAAATTCTGCATCAATATCTTCAACATTAACTTTGGTAAATGATAAATCTGGCTCAACTAATAAATAAGCCTTAGCTACAGCAACACCATCACTTGCGGCGATTCCTTTTAGCATTTCAACCATTAGTTAGACAAACCTTCTTTAACCATTGTTTCTGTAATAGCTGCGATTGCTTCTTTTTCGTCAGCACCTTCAGCAGAAATAGTAACATCAGCACCTTGGCCAACACCTAAAGACATAACGCCCATGATTGATTTAAGGTTTACAGATTTACCTTTGTATTCTAAATTGATATCTGAAGCGAATTTGCTTGCAGTTTGTACTAATAATGTTGCAGGACGAGCGTGAATTCCTGTGTCAGCAACTACGTTAAATGATTTTTTTTCCATATGAATCGATCTCCTTTATTGAAAGAAATATTATTGTTAGGGTTTTCTTTTTTATCAGCAAATAAATACTGCTTTACGTAACACCCTTTCCTTGATTAGATTACCATTTTTTTTGCATTTAGACAACCGTTTTTGAACAATTTATTCAGAATGTGTGATGATTCATTTATTTTTTTATTCTGTATATGATACGTCC
>JAEWFE010000075.1 GCA_023389005.1 Bacillota bacterium | reverse complement strand
CTGCCCAAATATTGGCAAAGAAACTCTTGATTTTTTCCCATAACCCTTGGGATTTTGCTTCAAGTTCATTCTTTAAATTAGATAGATCAATTTCTTTACTCAAGTCTTTAAAAATATTTTTTTGATTTAGCATTGTGAGTAAATCAATAATTTTATTGACCTGTTCTTTGGTTAAGATATCTTGTAACCCTTGATTTTCTAGGGCTTGATTCACCGCTTGAGTAACAGTATCCTTATCAATTTTTTGACCTTCTGAAGCTGCTTTAGCCAGTAATTCTTTAGCTTCTTCTTGGGCCGCATTTAGTTTTTCATCAGAATAACCAGAGACATTTTGATTTTCTTGGGTGATGTCATTTAAGACTTTCATTTCTTCTTGAGCCGCTTGTGTCCGTGTAGTATCTACTGTGCCGCCAGCTTCTTTTACGATTTTATACACACCAGCTAAGGCACCCGAACCATCGATTGGAATCACAGAAGCCACTGTAATTTTGGCATCAGTAATTCCTGCTGTTTGAGCCGCATTTTTATACTGATTAGCGGTGATTGAAGTAATATTTGCAGGAGTGGCAATTTCTACTTCAATTCCCTCACCTTTTGCTTTTGTTTCTAAATGAACGGAGGAATAGACTTTCCATTGTGCATTAAAGTCCGTTTTAGAAATATAATCCATTAAATCATTACCATCAGTTGTGTAAATCGGTACTTCTTTCACTTGCCCGAGTGAATTTAAGGTTTGTTGTTTTTGATCGTCGGTTAACGCATTTCCTAAAGCAATAGCATTGATTGAATCAGGCACATTGCTTGTGTCAGCTTCTACATACTGAGGAATAGAAAAACCAATGCCACCAATAAGCAAGGCACAACATAGTAATCTTTTATTCATAATTAAAATCATCCTTTTGCTTTTTTTAACAATATAGCGCGTATCTCGTTGATTGTCAGCAAGCGAGTGGAAAAAATTACCAAAAATTTAGAAATCTAATATTTTTTGATGCGTGAGTAAAACTAATTTTCTCTCACTAACTGGTAATTGTAAGGCTTGACTTAAGGCTTGGCTATAAAGTTTAAGCTGCCCGAAATAACGTTCTTTGGCGGTTTCTTCAATATTATTTTTAAAATAGTCCGTTTTAAAATCAAAAAGAATAATCTGTTCATTTTCGATAAAATAGCCATCCACTACACCGTGGACAAGCATGTGTGAATCTTTTTCATCGAAGTCTTGAAAAATTTCAGTCGCTTCTTTTAACATCGCAAAAGGCACTTCTCGTTTTAAGGACTGCGCATTTTGAATGACTCTTTGCCCTAATGTTGATTGGAAAAACCATAAGATATGTTGATAAGGGATTTTTGAGACTAGTTTTTCATCAAGAATCTGATTTTCCTTCAGTCTTTGTGCTAATTGATGTAAGGAGTCAATTGTAATAGGCTGTGTGACATCAATCAATTGCAACAACTTGTGAGTCGCACTGCCTATTTCTGCACCCGAAATTTTAACTTCTTGCATAAATCTAGGCATCGCTAATTCATTTGAAGTTTTACGATAGCCTTGTGTTTCTTGCTGCCAACGATTTTGCCAAACTAGTTTATTCAGTTTTTCCTCATCTGGATCTTCGTATAATCGCTTCAACTCAGAAACAGATTGATAACTTGCTGTTTTTGTCGACAATGGATAATCATAAGCTTTGGTCATTTGTTGGATATAGTCATCTAAAGCTTGATGATTCGCTGTTTCTTGTTGACTTGTCTCAGCTAAACTTTCATGTGTGTTTTGCTCTGGTACGACGAGTTGATCTGCTTGGTAAAAATGAATGCCGAACTTAGCTGGATGTTGAATAGTTAAGGCTGTTGTGATTGCTTCATCCACTTCTTTGGCAAATGACTCGTGGCGAATCAAACAATAGCCTATCCAGTTGATAAAGGTATCGGTATTTAATCTAAGCATGGGACTTAATACAGTGTTTTCTTGCATCGCTGCTTTTTGCCATTCTTTGAGCATAGATTCTTTATCTTTAACGGTTCCTACTAAATATAATTTTTGTTCAGCACGTGTCAAAGCAACATATAATTTACGCATTTCTTCAGAGAAAGCTTTTTGTTTTTTCAACTGATTAATAACTAGATAAGGTAAAGTTGGGTATTGAATCTCTTGCTCATCTAAAAATTTCGTCCCCATCCCTAATTTTTCTTCCAGAATGTAGGAATTTTTGAAGTCTTGTTGATTAAATTTCTTGGCTAAATCTACCACAAAACATACTGGAAATTCCAAACCTTTACTTTGATGGATGGTCATAATTTTTACAGCATTTTCCTTGATTTCACTCACAGGTTTCGCTAAATCATGTTCTTTTTCTTGCATGATTTGAATAAAACGAATGAATTGGTAAAGACCTTTAAAACTGCTTTGTTCGTAAGACTTGGCACGACTAATAAAGCTAAGTAAATTCATTTGTCGTTGCACTCCAGAAGGCATACCACCGACAAAATCTAAAAAACCCGTATCTTGATAAATAGTCCAAAGCAAACTTTCTAATGAATCGCGCTTAGCTAGATTTCGCCATTTGAGCAACAGTTGATAAAAATGAGCAATCTTTTCTTGATAGTCACTGCTTATGGATAAATTCTCTAAGAAAGCATCATAAAAGCGTTCTTTCTTACTATTGATTCTTATTTGGGCTAATTGTTTTTCATTTAAACCAACGATTGGACTACGAAGCACAGCTACAAAAGGAATATCTTGTAACGGATTATCAATGATTTTTAATACCGCTAGAATCGTTTGGACCTCGGTAGCTTGGAAATAATTTTGGGCATCGGCTAATTGGACTGGAATGTTTTTTTGCGCAAAAATATCCAATAAATGGAGATGGTTTTTTCGCGTTGAAGATAAGATGACGCAATCACCATAAGTAATGTCACGGAATTTCTTTTGTTTTTTATCGTAAATTTGAAATTTTTGTTCGATTAATTCTTGGATTTTATTCGTAATCACGTGAAATTCACCTTGTGTCTTATCATCAATCCCAAATTCATCTGCCATATCATCATAAAGTTCGGCTTGTTTTTCATATATCAGAAGCTCGGTATGAAAATCTTCACTTGATGGAAAACCTGTGAAGCCGAATTTTAATTGAGCTGCTTCATCATATTCGATTTGTCCGACTTTTTGATCCATTAATTGATCAAAAATTAAATTCGTAAAGTCTAATACTTCTTTTCTAGAACGGAAATTTTCAGCTAAGATAATGCGACGTCCACCCTCGTCATGCGCAAATTGTGTATATTTTTCGATAAAAAGGGTTGGATCAGCTTGACGAAAGGCGTAAATCGATTGCTTCACATCGCCTACCATAAACATATTCCCAGGATTTTCGGCTTTTCGCACATAAGAAATAATCGTTTCTTGTAGGCGATTCAC
>JAEWFE010000020.1 GCA_023389005.1 Bacillota bacterium | reverse complement strand
AGCTAATCCAGCTTCAATCTTAGGTAATTGGAAAAGTTCAACAAAATCTGCTACTTTTCCAGCCCCACCTGAAGCCACAATCGGAACATCTACTAAGTCGCTAATCGATTTTAGCAGTGGTATATCAAAACCTTGCTTGACACCATCTGTATCCATACTATTGATGACAATCTCTCCGCAACCTAATTGCACACCTTGCTCAATCCAAGCTAAAGCGTCTAAGCCAGTATCTTCTCTACCACCTTTTGCAAATACATGCCATTGATTAGCTACTTTTTTGATATCAACAGACAGCACCACACATTGACTGCCATATTTTTGAGCAGCCTCACGAATAAGCTGAGGATTTTTTAAAGCACCTGAATTTACACTTACTTTATCAGCACCACAACGTAACACCCGTTCAAAATCATCTAAGCTATTTATCCCACCACCAACTGTTAATGGAATAAATACATTTTCAGCGACTTTTTCTAAAATGTCGGTAAACAATTCTCTTTCTTCACTAGATGCTGTGATATCATAAAAGACTAGTTCATCGGCACCTTGCTCATTGTAAAATTTGGCAAGTGTCACGGGATCATTCACATCCTTTAAAGAAGCAAACTGAACACCTTTCACGACACGACCATGTTTGACATCCAAACATGGAATGATACGTTTTGAAATCATGCCTCAGCCTCCTTTAAAATATCGCTTAATTTCAACGATTGATCATAGAGTGCTTTACCAACAATCACCCCATGCATGCCAATTTCTTTTAAAGCTTTGATATCTTCCATACTAGCTACCCCGCCTGATGCTACAAACTCTAAACCAGGAATTGTTAATAATTTCTGATAAAGTGGAATATTTAATCCTTGCCCCGTGCCATCGCGTGAGATTTCAGTAAAAATAATGGTTTTCGCCTGCCAATTAGCTAACTGTTGGCAAAATTCAAAAGCATCTGTTTCGGTCGTTTCAAGCCAACCCTCTACAGCCACTTTGCCCTCTTTTGCATCGACACCAATGGCAATTTTCTCTTGATACTTTGCTAACATTTTTTGGGTGAAGGCTGGATCTTTTTGGGCGATTGTGCCTAAAATGACCCGTTTGACACCTGCAGCAAGGCAAGCTTCTATTGTCTTTTCATCGCGAATCCCACCGCCTAGTTCAACAAAAAGATTCGTATTGGCTGCAATTTTTTGAGCAACATTAAAATGTCTGGATTGCCCATCCTTTGCCCCATCTAAATCAACTAAATGTAAGTATTTGGCTCCTTGTTTTTCAAAATCTTGCGCAAACTTCAATGGGTCCTCACCAAAAATCGTTTGTTGCTCATAATCTCCTTGATATAAACGCACCACTTTTTCATTCAATACATCAATTGCTGGATATACTTTCATGCCTTCACCTCCGCAAATGCTTTTAAAATCGCCAAACCGACATCTCCACTTTTTTCTGGATGGAATTGGGCACCGTAAATATTTTTATTTTGTACCATACCCGTCACTTCAATCCCATATTCACTCGTTGCCAAAATATATTCTTTAGGACAATCTGCATAAAAACTATGCACATAATAGACTTGATCTTTGGGTTTCAAGTTAGCCGTTAATGGACTGTTTTTTTGAATATCAAGTGCATTCCAACCAATATGTGGAACTTTTAAATCAATATTTTGTTCATTTAGAGCATCTTTTAAGGAGACGACTTTACCTGGAATAAGCCCTAAACCTGGATGTACCCCGAATTCATGACTTTCTTCAAATAATAGCTGCATCCCTAAACAGATTCCTAAAAGAGGCATCCCTTGTTGAGCTAATTCACAAACAACAGTGGATAAGGCTACTTCATCTAATTGCTTCTTCGCATCAGCAAAAGCGCCAACACCAGGTAATATTATTTGCTGACAAGCACTTAACTGACTCGCCTCTTTCGTAATCAGACTTTTAACCCCTATGTAATCTAGCGAACGTTGAATACTAAAAAGATTGCCCACACCATAATCAATAATACCAATCAAATTGTAGCCCCCTTTTTATAAAATCGTTCCTTTAGTGGATGGAATTTCATCTGCTGTTTCAGGATTGATTGCCACCGCTTGTGATAACGCACGTCCAAATCCTTTGTAACAAGCTTCAACAATATGGTGACTATTTTTGCCTGCCAATTGATGGAAATGAATACTTGCGCCGAGCTCTCTAGCAAACGCAATGAAAAATTCTTCCACAAGTTCCGTATCAAATTGACTACCGATTTTTTCACTGGGGATATCCAAATTGACAACAGCTATTCCTCTGCCACTAATATCAATAGCACAAATGACCAAAGCTTCATCCATTGGTAAGTCCATCTGGCCATAACGATAAATCCCTTTACGATCAGCCAAACATTCTGAAAAAGCCCGACCTAAACAAATCGCCACATCTTCAACTGTATGATGACTATCTACCTCTACATCCCCATCGCAAGTTAATTCCAAATCAAATCTGCCATGACGGGTAAATAATTCTAACATATGATCTAAAAAGCCTACTTTAGTCGTAATTTGATGTTGGCCCGTACCATCTAGATTCAACACTAAATGAATTTTTGTTTCGGACGTATAACGTGTAATCTCAGCTGTTCTCATTTAGTTCACCCTTTCTATAATATCTATAGTTG
>JAEWFE010000340.1 GCA_023389005.1 Bacillota bacterium | reverse complement strand
TCTTGATCAAAGCCACTCATTTTTTCTAGCGCTACATTCGCCTTAGCTGCTAGTTCATCAATGACTGCTTGTACATCATTTGTTTTTACTTCTTCTACTACTGTTTCATTTTTCTTAGCCATATGGTCCCTCCTGCGCTTTCGCATAATTTTTTGTTAACCATTTCACACGTTTAATATACAACAGCAGAGAATATTTGTAAATAGATTTCTGTGATTTTTTTCACGGTTTTTATAAATATATCAAACTAAAGTTATCGTCGGCGAAACGAAAGCTAATATATAAGCGTTTTTTAATAAAAAATAAAATATCATTGCATCTAATTGAGAAATGTTATCACTTTTATTTTACTTTTTATATCTGTATTTAAACAACTTTCGGATGATTGAAAAACTTTTCACATTTCCAGGTAATTTTCAAGAATAAATCATAAGAAATTGCAATACCCTATGCTCGTAGCTGACCAAGCTGCTTCACGACCTTAACAAAAAAAGGCTGAAAAATTCGTCCTTGAATCTTTCAGCCTTTTCTACAGCTCTATTAAGCAAATTATTCTTTTTCTTCTGTTTCTTCTACCGTTTCAGTAGTTTTTTCTTCAGTTTGAACAGTAGCTGCTGCCGTCACTGTACGAATCGCATTACGATCAAATTCTAAGATGACCCCTTCGCAATCGATGTCCACAGTATTTGCTGATTCATTAATCGCAGCAATCACCCCATGAAGACCTCCGATAGTTACTACTTTGCTACCTGGTTTCATATTATTTAGTAATTCTTCTCTTTGTTGTTGTTGTTTCTTTTGTGAACGAGACATGAAAAACATCATCCCACCAAAAAGAATCAACATAGGTAAAATTGATATTAAATTCAAATTCTGACATTTCCTTTCTTTTCAATGATACAGACTTATTCTATCATATCTAGAAATTTTTTGCATTAGCTTTATTAAAGCCATATTCTTCAAAGAAATACTCTCTGAATTCCAATAAGTTATCATTCATAATCGCTTCTCGAACTTGTTTCATTAAGTTCAATAAAAAGTATAGATTATGATAAGAAGTTAAGCGTAACCCAAACGTTTCATCACATTTAATCAAGTGACGGACATAAGCACGGGTATAGTTGCGACAAGTATAGCAATCGCATTTTTCATCGATTGGGCGGAAATCTTCAGCATATTGCGCATTTTTTACCACCAATCGTCCCTTAGAAGTCATGCAAGTTCCATTACGGGCAATTCTAGTTGGTAAAACACAATCAAACATATCTACCCCACGAATCACGCCATCAATTAAAGAATCTGGTGCACCAACTCCCATGAGATAGCGCGGTTTATTTTCAGGCACTAATGGTGTGGTAAATTCCAAGACGCGATTCATTTCTTCTTTACTTTCACCAACAGACAATCCACCAATAGAATAACCTGGGAAATCAAGACTAACCAAATCACGGGCGCTTTGACGGCGTAAATCTTCAAATCCGGCACCTTGAATAATTCCAAATAAACCTTGACGATCTGGATTCTTATGCGCTTTTAAGCCACGTTCTGCCCATCTTGAAGTACGTTCGATGGATTTTTTCACATAATCATAGCTTTCATTAAAAGGCGGACACTCATCAAAACTCATCATGATATCTGAGCCTAATTTATTTTGGATATTGATCGCTTTTTCTGGGGATAAGAAAAGCGGTGAACCATTTAAATGATTTTTAAAATGGACGCCCTCTTCTTCAATATTGCGCATATCAGCTAATGAGAATACTTGGAAACCGCCTGAATCCGTTAAAATCGGTTGGTCCCAATTCATGAACTTATGCAATCCACCGGCTTTTTCGACTAAATCTTCTCCGGGACGTAACCAAAGATGATACGTATTACTCAAAATGACACCGGCACCCATTTCTTTCAATTCTTCTGGTGACATGGTTTTCACTGTAGCTAAAGTTCCCACTGGCATAAACATCGGGGTTGGGAAAGTACCATGAGGTGTAATCAATTCACCTAAACGAGCCCCGGTATGTTTTTCTTTTTTAATCAAACGATATTTAATCGCTGGTTCTGACATCAAACATTTTCCTTTCTTTCTACTTTTATTCTGTATGACCCTATTCCAAATCGTCTTAATCGGCAAAAAAAATTGCAAAACACCATTAAGACCGATTGCAAAGTTAATGATATCGGTTCTCACAATGTTTTGCAAGTAATATTAAGTAACTTTAACCTTCCACGCCAAAACACTCTAACTGAATTAAAGCTGGAAATGGGGATTCGTCTTCGTGTTTAATCAAATCCTTTAACACTACTTTTTCCGTCACATGTTCAGTCAAATCAAATGCTTGAATTCCTGATGATTTCTCCAATGGCAAAATTTCAGATCCATCATCAAAAACCAAAGTCGCTTGCGTCCAATAAGAATCATGTGGAAAATCAGCACGTAACACCAAATGGCAGCGATTAATCTTCACTTTTCGGCCAAAGTCAAGCGTTAATGCGGCATCAGCTTGTTGGTTAATCCCCCATGATTGGAATGGATATTTGCCATGACCCAGACTCGCATAACCACCATCAATTGTATTTTTTGCAAAAAAGACCGATTCACCACGCGTTTCGACATTGGCACTAGCATGTGGATAAGCACCAGACGCTTGTTCTTGGTCGTGTGGATTATAGGCAAGATTTTTATACTGACTTATTTCAAAATCATAAGCTTTACGTACATATACACTGTGATTTTTAGCCATAAACAAGTATTCCGGTGAAGCTAAACGTTTTTCTTCAGCAAAGAGTATTGGAAAACGCCAAGTACTTGATGGGATATACATAAAAGTAGGGGGTAAAGTTTCATCCATCTTAACCACAAAATAGTTTCCTTCATTTTCTAGCTCAACTTCAAAATAATCTCCTTCTTGAAAAGCATGCTCCTTCCAAGCTAAAACCGCCATATTCTCAGAAGCAACCGTTAAGCGCACCAAACGTTCCCCTTTGTAGTAGTATTCAACAATCTCATCTTTGCTATTTTTCAAATGAATTTTAATCACAATTTTTCCTCATTTCCTTTATTATATTTGCTTAAAAAAGATATCTTGGCTTAACACCAAGATACACTTCACTTTAATTTCTGATATGTCTGACTTGATAGTGAAATTGATCAGCTCTAGCAACACTTAGCGTATATTCGATGACTTCATTATCAATATTGTACGTTGTACGCACTAAATTCAATACTGCCGAACCTTCTTCTATGTCGAGATAAGCCATATCTTTATTTCGCACGATACTTGCATAAAATTCTTCATCGGCGATATGAACCACCTGCTGATAATCCTGTGAAAACAAGTCATATAACGGCTTAGTTTCCAGTAAAGCTTGCGTTAGATTCCAAAATTTTTTGACAGGTAGATAAGTCCGTTCTAACATCATCGGCTCATCATCAGCTAGGCGCAATCGTTTCATCTTATATAAAGGCTCGCCTAATGAAACTTGCAATTTATTGGCAAAATATTTATTGGCTTCTCTCGTTTCAAATTCTAAAATGACCGTTTTAGGCGTCTTACCTAATGCTTTGGTCTGTTCTGTGAAGCTATAAGCACTCGTAATATTTTTAGCAGACTTAGATAAATCAGATACATAGGTTCCCTTACCATGCCGTCTGTAGATATAGCCCATTTTCTCTAATTCCTGCAATGCTAAACGTACTGTGGTGCGACTTAATCCATATCGATTGGATAGTTCACGTTCAGATTCTAATTTTGTATTTGGTTCTAATTCCGTTTCAATCTTTTCTTTTAATAAATCAACCAATTGATCATATAATGGCTGCTTACTATTAAACATCGCCACCATCTCATTTGCTCCTTTCTCCTCTATTCAACAGTAGTATAACAGATTGCACGAAAAAAGTATAAGACTATATATAGCAAAAAAGCTAATTTTCCTTTACAAACTCGAAAAATAGAATGTAAACGAGAACTAGCTTTCAATCCTAATAAATTACAATTTCACCGGTGTCGCAGTTACCTTTAATACTTCATTTAATTCTTCAATATTTTTGCGTCCTTGTGTTTGTAACCAGTCTCTTACTTGTGCCTCGTCTCCTGTAACAAAAGGTTTCACACCATCTGCCCAAGTCGCACGTCCGCATAACACACCATTAAAGGTCGAACCTGCATCATAAGCAAAACGTAAAGTATCTTGGAATAAACTAGCTGACACACCGGCACTTAAGAAGATAAATGGTAAGTTGGTTGCTTCACTTTGTTCTTTAAAGTACTTCGCAGCTTCTTCTTTCGTATAAACGACTTCACCTTCAGCAAAGCCCTCTACATATTTCATATTGACTGGAACTTCCACTTTCAATACATCCACTTGATAACGTGGTTTTGAAAATTCCTTCATCATTTCAATTACTTTATGTGGCTTCACTTTAGCAAATTCTTTAGAGCTGTTATCTGCGTTGTTGGCATCATAAGAAAGCAATTCTAAATAAAATGGCATTTCTTCTGCGGCACATTCACTACCAATTCTTTCCACGAAGGCATGTTTTTGTTCATTAATTTCTTTATCTTCATCTACATCATAGTAAAGCA
>JAEWFE010000338.1 GCA_023389005.1 Bacillota bacterium | reverse complement strand
AGCTAATGAACGCTTATCAGTTGCCATTGAATCGGACCTATCAACGGATTTCTAAGGGGATGCAAAAATTATTCTTACTTATTTTAGCAATGAGTTCTAAGGCTACTTATATTTTACTTGACGAACCTTTTGATGGTTTAGATGTCCTAGTGAAAAAACAAATGGTGGAACTCTTATTAGACGCTATCAGCAATGAACCAATCAGCATCTTAGTTTCTTCTCATCAACTCAATGAGCTAGAACCGATTATCGATCGCGTGCTATTGTTAAGTCAACACACCATTACTCAGGATTATCAATTAGAAAGTTTACGGGAAAAGGCGCGCAAACTTCAATTGGTCTTTAAAAGCAAGGACATTCCAGAACTCGTCAAACAAAATTCTAAAGCGATTGATATCCAAGGGCGTGTCATTGTAGCACTATTTGAAAACTATACCGATGAACTGGCGACTCAACTCAAAGCACTTGAACCAATTGTGATGGAAGAACTACCTATTCAATTAAGTGACGTCTTTGAAGCCAATCTCAGAAATGAAAAAGTCTAAGGGGTGAAACGATTATGCTATATAAAATTTTTTGGCAACGCAGCAAATGGATTATTCTCTTTGCTAGCCTAGTCATTTTTGCTAGTTTTGCCTTTTCTAGTCTAACCATTGTCTATAACTGGCAAGATAGTAGAAACTTTTATCAATCAGAAGCATTCAAGAAAGATTTTAATTCATATCCAAAAAATTACGTGAAAGATGAAAATAAATATCGGGCGAGCAAGCATCAAGCAGCCATTCGACAAAAATATAGTGATCGTCAACTCATGGTGCATTCAAAGAACAGTCCCTTATACACTACGCAAACACAGATTTTTAACGATTCGCCTTTCAATGTGTTTTATTTCCAAACTAATGTACAACTCGGGCAAGCTGAAAAAGTCGTCTTATTTCTTTTGTTAGGATTTGCGGTATTCTTCTTAGATTTGAAATTACATTTTAATCAATTTCTTTTTGGATTAGGCATAAAACGTTCGAAAATCTTTTGGCAAAAGGTGCTTTTTTATACGGGAATTCTCTTTATCGTCACTTTATTGAGCAACTATTGCGCACTAGGTATCATCGGTGCAAACATTCCGGATAAATATCTTGATTTTACATGGACGCAATTTTTATATAGTGGCTTCAGTTGCACAATGAGCTATCTATTTATCTTTATCATTGGATTATTATTTGGTGTTGGCTTAGGCAATTTATTCTTTGCGCCGCTTTCACTTGTTCCCTTACTTTTCTATTTTGTTTTTTATCAAGAAAAACTTAGCTATCTAAAAGAAGAATGGTTTGACACTTTGCAACTCTTACCAAGCTTTTACGGGAGCCATCCAATGTTAATCGTCTTCATGATACTAGCTTCTCTCAGCTTATTAGCCCTAGGATGCTATAGTTTTAAGCGGACAAGTCTTGAAAATAGTAGCGAGTTTCTATTGGTCAAAAAGCTAAGATTACCAATCTATCTACTGATGATTGCAAGCTCTGTTTATCTTGGTGTAGGAACCAGTTTCTTAACACTTAAAACTTGGCAAGACTTGAAAGTTTTTATCGGTATCACCTTATTTTGTACAGTAATCGCAACGATATTTGTCTATTTCCAGACAATGCTTAAATGGTGGCAGAGATATCGTGAAAATAAATGGTAAAGGAGGAGATTTTGATGCTCTATCGCTTACTGTGGCAAAAATCAAAAGTACTCTTATTATTATTTAGTTTGTTGGCTATTACTTTTTTGGCCTCAAACGCACGCTCAAATATTGTAGGGTGGCAAGGGAGCTATGATTTTTTTTATTCTGATTATTTTGCTAAAGGTTTTAAAGCGAATAATTATTATCTATATGAATCAAATGGTAGCCAAAAGAAAGTCTCTTTAGAAAACTATCGAACGCATCTGTTAGAAGTGAATCCGAAGAAAAAAAGCTTTCCCTATACCTCCACTATTTTAGGAAAAGATCGTCTCTATTTTCGTTACGATTCTCTTTCTAAGAAAAATTTATTATGTATTTTCCTCGTTCTAGCCTTTGGTTTTAGTATGTGTTTTTGGGACTTGAAGAGTAAATTTAATGCCTTCCTCTTTAGCTTACAATACAGCAGAAAGCAGCTATTCAGAAGTAAATTTATTCTTTACAGTTTATTTTTGCTAGGAACCATTTTCATTGGAAGTGTGCTTGCTGAGGGGATGATTTATTTCTCAATTCCTGAAAAATATATTCATTGGGATTGGATGCAAACACTATATGCCATTTTTAGTTGCTGCCTTTCCTATTATTTCCTTTTTGTGATTGGGGTTTTCTTAGGCGTGATCTTAGGCAATTTATTCACTGGGCCAATGATAATAGCATTTGTAGCCTTGCTTTATACACTCTTTCAACAAAGCATTGCCTTTTATCCACACTGGGAAGATTGGCTTGGCACGGCTATACACGATGCTGCCTTTAACGGGATGCATCCAAAGCAAATCATCCTTTATATATTACTCATCGTCGCATTTCTTTTTTTAAGTAATCATTACTATCAACGCTTAAGTCTTGAAACAAATGGACAATTTTTACAATTTAGTCATTTAAAATTGCCAGCATTTCTCACGATGTCTATTGCGACAACGTTGATTATCATTAGCTATATTCGAGTAAGTAGTTATATCACCCATTTAGGAGACTATATCTATTTATTTATACTATTTCTGATAATCACTATGCTTTCTGCCGTTATCGTATACTATCAAACTTGGCTAGATAGATGGGCGATGCGTAAAGAAAGAAATACTTAATTGTTAGGAAGTGAGCAAAATGAAGAAGACAAAGAAGTTAGCCTTGCTTTTACTATTTTGTATTTTAATACTATTTTTCTACTTGCATTTCAAAGAAACTCCTCCACCAATGATGAAAGATTGGTGGAGGAATATGTGAATGCAAATGCTAATAATAAACAAGGAATAGAGAATTGGCATTTTCTAATAAAGTAAGCGATTATCTATCCTTTCTACTGATAGACAATCGCTTAATGAATGCTTTATGCAGATGTGATACGTCCCTTCTCTAACTTAAGGATTCGATCACAGGTCTGGCTTAAAAATGGTTGATCATGGCTGATAACCACGATTAAGACTGGATAATTTTGTTGGATAAATATTAATTGCTGGCTGACTTGCTGCATCTGAAGCGCATCTAAACCACTCGTCGGCTCATCAAAATAAAGACAAGTCTTTCCTGATAGCAAAGCACTGGCGATGGCAACGCGTTGTTTCTCTCCTCCAGATAGACTCTGCGGATGTCGGGACAATAGTTGTTCTAATCCAAAAGCTGCCACTATTTCATCGTAACATGCTAGCCTTTTTGCTTGAAAGTTCAGCTCTTTTGCTACAGATTCAAAAAATAATTGCAAACTCACTTCTTGACGGACAAGAAAACTTTGCGCCAACAAGTCTTTTGCGCGCATCAATTGACCATTTAAAGTAATTCGACCTTGCTTAGCCTGTAGCAATCCGGTTAACAACTGTACCAGAGTGGATTTTCCCGCACCATTTTCACCGACGAGTCCGATGATTTGACGGTTATCTAGCGTCAATGAGGAAATAGCAATTTGCTTTTCTTTTTGCTTTGGATAGGCAAAGAAGAGATTTTCTAGCTGTAATTGAATGGTCACTTCTTTCTTTTCCATTTGTAAAGTTAGCTGGTTTACCGTAGCTTGCCAATGTCGTAAACCAAATCTAGCCAATTCGTTTACGGAATAAGTTTTTAATTCTGCAGCGGATAATTCTTGCTTTAGTTGACCATTTTCTAATACGTAGATGCGATCAATCAAATCTAAACAGTAATCTAAACGATGTTCTACCAATACAAGAGCGACACCTGAACGTTTCAAATGTTTTAACGTCTGCTTTAATTTGGCCAATCCAGTTTTGTCTAAATTGCTAGCGACTTCATCCAAAAACAAAATTTGACAAGCTGGCAATAAACTACTAGCGAAGGCAACGGTTTGCTTCTGTCCACCTGACAATTGATATAAAGGTTGCTCTAAAAATGCCTCAATCTCAAAAAAGGTAGCGACTTGCTGAATTTTCTCTTGCATCATTTCACGCGAAAGTCCTAAATTTTCCATCTTGAAGGCTAACTCACTTAGCACCTCGCTGGTAAAAAATTGGGATTTAGGATTTTGAAATACGCGACCGATTTTCTCCGCATGACTTGGAAAATCACTGATTGGAAATTGTTGCCCTAGCATTTGCCCTTGACCAGCCAATTGCCCTTCAAATAACTCTGGAACCAATCCACTTAAAACATTCAAAAGGGTTGTTTTGCCACTTCCGCTTTTTCCGCATATCAGTACACATTCACCTGGAGAAAGTTGAAAATCAATTCCTTTAAGCAGACACTCCTGATTAGGTGTATGGTATTCTAGATTCTTTAAATCAATGAGTGCAACCATAATTGACCTCCAATCATTCCTAGCCCAATTAGGAATAGTAAATAATCTAACATTTTCAAACGAATAGGATAAATACTCGTTTTGGGATTGGTATTTTGAATACATCGAATGAGACTGCTACTGGATAAATCCATAATGACTTGCTCACTAGAAGAAAGTAACGGAATGACAAAATACTCAAAAAACTGCCATGGATGAAAGAGTATCTGACGCCAGTTTTGGGCTAATCCACGATATTTCAAAGATTGCGCAATTTGTTTACCTTCTTGAATAAATGTCGGAATGAAGCGAATACAAACCACCAGTGGAATAAAGAGAAAACTAGGCATCTTCATCTTCGCCATCGCCGCCTGCCACTTCCCCGTTGATTGACGATCCATCGCCAAACTCATCGTCATAAAGAGTGGCAACATCCGCGCAAAACCAATGGCTAAAAAGTCGCGAATCAGCACTAATATTGGTGGGCGGATAGCTATAGGCAGTACAAAGACAACAAAGATGAGTAAGTAACAGAGAACTTGGCGATATTTTCCTATGAGTAATAGCGCACCTGCCACAACGCCAAAGAAACAATACTGCACACTTAGCTGAAAAGGAAAGATTAAAAACAAGCTTGCCAATAAGACATAAAACAAACTAACCCGAGGATCAATGGATAACGATTTTTTATTCATAAATCTGACCAAAACGAGTAGCAAAATGTTTTTGATACAAACGAAAAGCAATCAAAATGCCAACAATACTACCAATAAATATTGCTAACAAACTCACAATAAACATCTGTTGGGTCACATGTTCAAAGACGAAATGAATATACTTTTGGTCTTTTCCTCGAGCAAGTAAGGCATCAATGTAAGCTTGGCGCATAAACCAAAGTGGCAAAAGCGGTCCAACTAAACCATAGCTAAACACGGTATAACTTAGTATCGTTCTTACCTTGATTGGCAAATTCGTTTGAAATTGAATGAAATCCGCCAAAATGGCCGCAACAATATTTGGTAAGAAAGCTAGAGGAAAATGACCCGTCATTAAAAATAATAGGCCAATCACACTACCCATAATTGAAATAGCACCAAAATGTTGAACTTTAGCGATTAAAATTAAATAAATCAGTCCAGTAAATAGCGCAGTCACACCAGGAAGCAATAAATTATGAAAACCAGGAATCGTAAAGCGCAAAACCAGTAAGCAAAGTGCCATCAAAATAAAATATAACGCTGTATAAATCCCGGTTGCAATCAAATGTTGTATTTTTA
>JAEWFE010000331.1 GCA_023389005.1 Bacillota bacterium | reverse complement strand
TTGATGCGCTTTTTCTCAGCTGAGGTGGCTGTATTAGCTTCTACATTAATTGGTTGCTTTGTGGGGGTGATGTTGCATGAGTCTTGATTTTCTAGTACTGATGGCTTTATGTGGCTTAGTAACTTGGCTACCAAGAATTTTGCCATTTGTATTTTCTAATAAAATTCATTTTCCTAAAAAGATAGAACTGTTTATGAGTTATTTACCTTTAAGTATTTTAGCTGCCCTTTTCTTCCAAAGTTTGTTTACCTTTCATGAAAATCAGTGGCCAAAGCTGAAAATTCCTGAATTGATTGCTTGTATTCCCACGCTTTTTGTAGGATACTATAGTAAGGATTTAATGAAAATTGTCGTGACGGGTATAATATCGATTGCTTTGATCAGATTATTTTTATAAAGGAGAATTTATGAATCATTTATTAGCAACTATTATCAGCGGTTTAGTTATTGATGAAAATGAAAATTATTATTTCGTTCAAAAAGAGGGTCAAACTTTTCGCTTACATAAAAATGAAGTACAAACCTCTCTTGGTCAGATGGTAGAAGGGTTTACTTATGTGAATCAAAAACAACAATTAGCGATGACGACTAAGATTCCTAAGGTGCGTCAAGGTCATTATGCCTTTAGTAAAGTAACTGAAGTGCGTAAAGATTTAGGGGTATTTTTAGATATTGGTTTACCGGATAAAGAGGTGGTACTATCCTTAGATGAATTACCAACTTTAACCAACCTTTGGCCAAAAGTAGGAGATGAACTCTTAATCGGTTTACGCATTGATGAGAAAGATCGTATTTGGGCAACCTTGGCAGATGAAAAAATCTTTAAAGCCATGAGTAGAAAAGCAACCGAGCAAATGCATAACCAAGATGTGAAAGCACGGGTTTATCGTCTAAAAATGGCTGGTACTTATGTTTTAACACAAGATTATTATTTAGGCTTTATTCATCCGAGTGAACGTTATGCAGAACCTCGCTTAGGAGAATTAGTCGATGCAAGGGTCATTGGTTTACGTGAAGATGGTGTGTTATATTTATCCATGAAGCCAAGAAGTTATGAAGCCATTTCTGATGATGCCCAAATGATTTTAGCTTATCTAAACCAATCCTCGACGAAATCTATGCCATATACAGATAAGAGTTCACCAGAAGAAATTAAACAATTATTTGGTATTAGTAAGGGTCAATTTAAGCGTGCATTAGGTCATTTGATGAAACAAAAATTAATTGAACAAGTTGACGGCAAGACAAATCTACTATAAAATTTTTATTGAGCATTTTGTGTAAATGGTAGGGGGTACATGTCATGAATACAATGGCAACCTTAAATAAAATAAAGAAACTGTTGCATGATGCGGGCTTTAAATTAACACCCCAGCGTGAGGCAACGTTATTAGTTTTGCTTGAAAATGAGAAAGATCATCTCTCAGCAGAAGAAATCTACTTTTTTGTCAAACGTAAAAATCCTGATATTGGCTTAGCTACTGTATATCGTACGTTAGAAATCTTAACGGAATTAAAAGTGGTGGACAAAGTTAGCTTTAATGACGGTGTTGCACGTTATGATTTAAGAAAAGAAGGTGCCAAACGTTTCCATCATCATCTTCTTTGCTTAGAATGTGGTAATATTGAAGAGATTGAAGAGGATCTATTAGGAAGCGTTGAGGAAGTTGTGGAAAAAAGATATCATTTTCTAGTAAAGGATCATCGCTTAACTTTTCATGGCATCTGTAAAAACTGTCAAGAAAAACATCAATTGGAAGGGAGAAGTTAAAGGAATTTTCCTTACTTCTGCCCTTTTTTCAGGATAGGGGTTTATATGATGGAAACTCAATTGCATGCATATCTTCATTATTTAACGACCGAAAAACATTTAGCTCAAAATTCATTAGTGAGTTATGAGCGGGACTTAAAGCATTATTTTGCATTTTTAAAAGAAAAAGAAATTACCGATTTAGAGCAAGTGCAAAAAGCCCATGTACAGCAATTTTTACGCAAATTACAAGAGGATAAGCGTGCGACTTCTTCTATTATGCGGATGTTAAGTAGTATCAAAAATTTTCATTTATACTTACAACTCCAACAAATCACTACACATAATCCTGCAAATAGCATCGAGATGGCAAAACTTGCGCCTAAAGTTCCCGAGTATTTGACAATTGAAGAAGTGAATCAATTATTGCAATTGCCAGACACCAAAAGTTTGCGAGGTGTTCGTGATCGGGCTATTTTAGAGCTGTTGTATGCTACGGGGTTAAGGGTCAGTGAGTGTATCGCCTTAAAGGTTGAAAATGTACATTTAGATTTAGCCTATCTTGAATTTGAAGGAAAAGGTCAAAAAATGCGTATTTTACCTTTAGGGAGTGAATGTGTCAAATGGTTGAAAAAGTATATTGACCATGTACGGCCCTCTTTAATGAATAGCCAAGAGAATCAGATTCTTTTTTTAACCCAACAAGGAAGAGCATTTACGAGACAAGGCCTGTGGAAAAATCTAAAAAAATATGTCGCGCAATCAGGTATCCAAAAAGTTGTGACTCCACAGACTTTACGGCATAGTTTAGCCATCCATCTTTTACAAAACGGGGCTGATTTAGCCAGTGTGCAAGAATTGCTGGGACATGTGGATTTATCGACGACCCAAATGTATGTGCAAGCTACGAAACGACGATTAAGTGAATCTTATCAACAATTTTTCCCTAGAGCATAGAAATGAGGTATCTATTTGGAATTACAATTTAAGCTTGAAGGTTTTGAGGGACCTTTAGACTTATTATTACATTTGATAAACAAGTTAGAAATTGATATATATGATATTCCAATTGCTGAAATCACGGAGCAATATTTAGAATATCTTCATGCCATGCAGACTTTTGAATTAGAAATTGCTGGTGAATATATTGTGATGGCGGCAACCTTGATGGCGATGAAAAGTAAAATGTTATTACCGACGCAACAAGTGGATTTTGATGAAGATTCGCAATATGAAGAAGACCCAAGAGAAGCTTTAGTGGAACAATTATTGGAGTATCGTAAATATAAATATGCTGCCAAAGAATTATCTAAAAAAGCCGAGGAACGGAGTCAATATTATACGAAGCGTCCCTCTGATTTACAAGAGTATCAACAAGAAGTACGCCTAGATTTAAATCAAGTCAATACGATTGATTTATTTTTAGCTTTTCATCATATTTTAGAAAAACAAAAACGTAAAATGAATGTCGAGGCTACCGTGGTGGCAGATGAGTTTAGTATTGAAGATAAGATGGTCGAAATTCAAGAAAGATTGTTACAAGTTCCGATAAAACAAGGCGTCACACTAGATAGTTTATTAACAACATACAATCGTAGCGAAATCGTGATCACTTTTATGGCATTATTGGAATTGTTAAAACATCAACAAATTAAAGTGCAACAAGCAGCAACTTATGAGCCATTATATTTGTACCGAGTAGAGGAAGTGTAATTTTGGATATTAGTCAATTGGAAGCTTTATTATTTGTAGCAGGCGATGAAGGAATGAGCATCAATGAACTCAGCTATGTTCTTTCCTTATCCACTGAACAAGTATTTGGAGGCTTAGTACAATTAAATCAAAAATATAAAGAAGATGAAACCTGTGCCATTGAACTGAAAGAGTATGCCAATCGTTATATGATGACGACCAAGGGAAAATATCAAAACCTTTTACAAAAATACAGTCAATCACCGATGGCTGCACGATTATCCCAAGCCGCTTTAGAAACCTTAGCTGTGATTGCCTACAAACAGCCGCTAACTCGTATGGAAGTAGATCAAATTCGAGGGGTCAATTCCAGCGCTTCTATCCAAAAATTACTAAACTTTCAGCTAATTGAAGAAAAAGGTCGCTTAGAAGCACCGGGTCGTCCTAGAATATATGGCACAACAGCTTATTTTATGGATTATTTTGGCTTGAAAAATATAGAAGAGTTACCAGATATTTCCGAAATGGAAGCTGATTTAGCTCAAAATCAAACGCAGTTATTATTTAAAGGATTGGCCGAAGAGGAAGAAGGAAATCCTGATAACCTAGAACAAGAATAATGGAAGAGAGGAAAACGATGGAAAGACTACAAAAAGTGATTGCTCATGCTGGGGTGGCTTCTAGACGTAAAGCTGAGCAACTAATTTTAGATGGTAAAGTAAAAGTGAATGGTCAAACTGTAACAACACTTGGCGTCAAGGTCAGTGCAACAGATGAAGTAAGTGTCAATAATGTACCGATTTATCAAGAAGAACCAGTATACTACGTGTTTTATAAACCACGTGGTGTGATCACAGCTGTTGAAGACGATAAGGGGCGTGCCGTTGTAACAGATTATTTTACCGATGTCACACAAAGAATTTATCCAGTAGGGCGCTTAGATTATGATACATCAGGTTTGCTTTTATTAACGAATGATGGTCAATTTGCTCAACGTCTAACACATCCTAAGCATGAAGTGGAAAAAATATATGTGGCCAAAGTCAAAGGTTTAGCTGATTCTAAAAAGCTTTATCCTTTAACAAAAGGTTTACGCTATGAGAAAGTGACCTATGCGCCTGCTCGCTATGAGATTTTATCTACTAATCAAAGTAATGGAACAAGTATTGTGAAGTTAATGATTCATGAAGGAAAAAACCATCAAGTTAAAAATATGTTCAAAGCTCTAGATTTACCGGTGATGAAATTAAAACGTGAAGGCTATGGTGATTTAACATTAGGCAATCTTCGTCCAGGTCAATATCGCCCGTTAACCAATAAAGAAGTCAAACATCTACTATATTTATCAAAATAACCGTTTGTAATTTATTTCACATAAATTGTGCAAAAAGATTGTTTTATTTCTGAATAGGTGTATAATGTAGCTGAACTTGAAAATATAGAATAAGGTTCGTCTTCAGGGGCAGGGTGTAATTCCCGACCGGTGGTGATAGTCCACGACCTGTTCAGTAAGTTTGCTTATTGAATGGCTGAGCTGGTGAAATTCCAGTACCGACAGTATAGTCTGGATAAAGAAGATTGGCGTATTTGATTTACTCTATTTTTGTGTAATGATGTACCCTATTTTTCCCCTGGAAAAATAGG
>JAEWFE010000330.1 GCA_023389005.1 Bacillota bacterium | reverse complement strand
TAATGTTGGCAAATAAAATTAGTTATGCCGTTTGTGGTGAAGTAGTCAAAGGCCCTTATGAATCAGCTGTACATCAAGTAACTTTACAAGGACTAGCCGATAAAATCACTGTCCGTTTAGCAGATGGGTTATTCGCTATTGAACCAAGCGATAATATTGATACGATTACAATCTGTGGGATGGGCGGCACTTTGATTAAACAAATTTTATTAGAAGGCAAAGAACAAATTACCGGTGAAGAATTACTTGTTTTACAGCCCAATGTGGGAGAAGCTACTTTAAGAAAATATTTAGTAGCCAATGGATATACTATTATCTCTGAAGAAATATTAGAAGAAAATAAAAAAATCTATGAAATTATCGTTGCCAAAAAGTTATCACAGCCAATAAGCCTGAACGAAGCGCAATATTTATTTGGGCCACACTTGATGCAAGCAAAAACACCGATTTTCATCAAGAAATGGCAAAGAGAATTAAAACAAAGGCAAAAGGTCTTGCAGCAATTACAAAAAGCAACTCAAAAACATATGGCAAAAATGACTGAACTAGAAGCTGAAATCAAATTAATTGAGGAAGTGTTAGTGTGAAACTAAGAGAATTCATCGCCCCGTTTGAAGCATATTGTCCGAAAGAATTAGCTTTGGAGAAAGATTTTTGTGGCTTACAAATTGGTTCTTTAGATGCGGAGATTCATAAAGTGCTGTTTACTCTAGATGTGCGTCCACAAGTGGTTGAAGAAGCAATCAAAATAGGTGCTGACTTGATTTTTGCCAAACATGCACCAATTTTTCGACCAATCAATCAATTAACGGATGCAAATCCACAGAGCAAAATGCTTTTAGATATTATGCAAAATAAAATCAATGTCTATGTTGCCCATACCAATATTGATGTGGTAGCAGATGGATTAAACGATTGGTTTTGTGAAGCACTCGGCTTAAATGAAGTAGAGATTTTACAAAAAACACAGACAAAATCCCTTAAAAAATTGATTGTCTATGTCCCAAAAACACATGCTGATCAGCTACGTCAAGCATTAGGAGAGGCTAAAGCTGGAATGTTGGGAAATTATCATCACATGAGTTATACTAGTAACGGAAAAGGACGCTTTATCCCATCTGCACAGGCTAATCCAACTATTGGGCAAGCAGAGCAAATGAGCATTGTTGCTGAAGAAAAGGTAGAATTTATTGTTGAAAATCAATATTTGCCAAGCGTTTTACAAACTATGTATTGCGTCCACCCTTATGAAGAACCAGCTTTTGAAGTCTATGATTTAAATCCAGTCTCAAATGGTACAAAAATGGAAGGTATTGGAAGGATTGGTCACTTAGCTGAACCGCTTGAATTATCAACTTTTATCAATCGAGTAAAAGTAGCTTTTCATTTAAATCATCTGAAAGTTATCAAGGCAAGTCACATAAGCAATCGACAACTGATTTCAAAAGTGGCGATTTGTGGGGGGAGTGCAGAAAAGCTATATAAAGACGCTTTAGCTAAAGGAGCGGATGTCTATATTACAGGAGACGTCTATTATCACACGGCTCATGATATGCAAGAGTCAGGACTCATTGTACTTGATCCAGGTCATCATATTGAAGTTCTTTTTGCTGACAAGTTGAAAGAAAAATATGAACAGTGGAAATTAGCAAATAAATGGCAGGTTGATTTAATGGTTTCGACCGTTAACACTGATCCATTTGAAATAATATAAAGGAGTTTTATTATGTATTCTAATTTATTACCAAGATTTTTAAAATATGTGAAAACTGAGACTCGTTCTAATCCAATGAGTACAACAACACCATCAACTCAAACACAAGTCGCTTTTGCCTATGAGTTAGCCAAAGAGTTGACTGACTTAGGCATGCAAGAGGTCCACTATAATGAAGAAAATGGATTTGTAACAGCCACTCTACCTAGTAACACTGATAAAGAGGTACGATCTATTGGATTTATTGCCCATATGGATACCGCAGATTTCAATGCAGTCAATGTCAACCCACAAATCGTTGAAAATTATGATGGTCGTTCAACTATCCAATTAGATAAAGAAGGAAAATATACCCTAAATACCGCAGATTTTCCTAATTTAAAAAATTATGCTGGTCAGACATTAATTACGACTGATGGTACTACTTTACTTGGTGCGGATGACAAGTCAGGTATTGCAGAAATCATGACAGCAATGGAATTTTTAATCAAAAATCCTGAAATCAAGCATGGAAAAATTCGCGTTGCTTTTGGTCCAGATGAAGAAATCGGCGTTGGGGCAGATAAGTTTGATGCAAAAGGATTTGATGTTGATTTTGCTTACACTATGGATGGCGGTCCGGTAGGTGAATTACAATTTGAAACCTTTAATGCGGCTCAAGCTGATTTAACTTTCCACGGTAAAAATGTCCATCCAGGAACAGCCAAGGATACCATGATTAACGCCATCCAAATGGCTATTGATTTCCAAAACGAATTTCCACAAGAAGAAGTGCCTGAACATACAGAAGGTTATGAAGGATTTTATCATCTACATGGCTTCACTGGTACGCCTGAAGAGGCTAAGATGTCTTATATCATTCGTGATCATGACCGCGAAAAATTCGAAGCACGTAAACAATTTATCGTTGATTTAGTTGCGAAATTCAACGCAAAATATGATCAAGAACGTGTTGAATTAAACTTATTCGATCAATATTACAATATGCGTGAAGTAATCGAAAAAGACATGAGCATTGTAGAATTGGCTAAAAATGCGATGGAAGAATTAGCAATTGTCCCAGTGATTGAACCTGTTCGCGGAGGGACTGATGGTTCTAAAATTTCTTATTTAGGAATTCCTACACCTAATATCTTTGCTGGTGGCGAAAATATGCATGGACGTTTTGAATTTGTATCTTTACAAGCGATGCAAAAAGCTACCGATGTTATTGTGAAAATTGCTGAACTAAATGCAAAATAATGAAGTCATAGCGAGTGTTGTATGCATAGTGTTACATAGCACACTCGCTATTTTTCTCGTTGAAAGGAAAACAAGATGAAGAAGATATTGATGATTACGACTGGCGGTACTATCGCTTCTAAAAAATCGCAACATGGTTTAACACCAGGAATCACTGCCGAAGAATTATTGACCTACATTCCTCAAGTACAAGAAATCTGTCATGTTGATACCTTAGCTTTATTCAATCTCGATAGTACCAATATGACACCTAAACACTGGTTGAAATTAGCTTGTACGATTGAGGAAAAATATACTTCTTATGATGGCTTTGTGATTTGCCATGGGACAGATACCTTGGCTTATACCGCAGCTGCATTGTCTTATTTAATTCAAAATTCTGTTAAACCGATTGTATTAACCGGCTCACAAAAACCCATTGATATGGATAGTACGGATGCAAAAGTCAATTTATTAGATAGTTTTATTTACGCTTGTGATGATTTATCGCAAGAAGTGGTGATTGTTTTTGATGGTAAAGTAATTGTTGGAAGTCGTGCAAAAAAAATCCGAGCAAAAAGTTATAATGCCTTCACAAGTATTAATTTCCCATATATTGCGGTGATTTTAGATCAACAAATCATTCGATATATTCCAAGCCAACCCCTTGTTCAACCAACAAGATTTTATCATGACTTGCAAGAAGACTTGATTACCTTAAAGCTTACTCCAGGACTAGATGCAAAAGTACTCGCATTTGCATTTGAACATTATCGTTGTATTATTCTTGAAAGTTTTGGTGTAGGAGGCATACCTGAAAATTTAGTTGCCACCTTTTATCAGCTGATGAATCAATATCGAAAGGATCGTCTAGTCATTGTTAGTTCACAAGTCGCAAATGAGGGCAGTGATATGACGGTTTATGAAGTCGGTAAAAAAGTCAAACAAGATTTTCAATTACTAGAAGCCTATGATATGACGTTTGAAGCTGTCGTAACCAAACTGATGTGGTTAATGGCAGAATATGAAAACATAGATGATATCCGAAAATATTTTTATCAAACCATCAATCATGACAGTATTTTGAACAATAAATATTAAGAAAGTTTAAAATTAGCACTCAAATGGTTAGAGTGCTAATTTTTAGTTTGACCTTCATCGACTTTTGGAATATACTGTACATGTACTTAAGAAAAAGGAATAAGTACATTAAAATAAATCAATTATTTCATTCAACGATGGGAGGAATGGAGTTATGAATATTGAAAAGATGACAACCACGATGCAACAAGCCATTGCTCAAGCACAACAAATTGCAATGACTAGGCATCATCAAGAAATCGATATTGCACATTTATGGAAAATTTTCTTGCACACTGATCATTTTGGTGCAAATTTTTATAAAGATTTAGGTGTCAATGTAGCTGAATTTGAAGCAAAGGTTGACCAAGAATTAGATAAAATCTCAACAGTTGAAGGGAGTAATGTTTCTTACGGACAAAGTTTTAGTCAAAATCTTTATCAGTTGTTTATTGAAGCAGATAAGATTAGAGAAGCATTCCAAGATGAATATCTTTCAACTGAAGTCGTTATTCTAGCATTAATGAAATTAAAACATCATCCATTAACTCAGTATTTGGTTCAACATCAACTATCTGAAAAAGACGTTAAGGATGCGATTGAAAATATTCGTGGGGGTGATCGCGTGACATCACAAAATCAAGAAGAAACTTATAAAGCATTAGAAAAATACGGTATTGACTTAGTACAAAAAGTCAAAGAAGGAAATATGGACCCTGTCATTGGTCGTGATGAAGAAATTCGTGACGTCATCCGTATTTTATCTCGTAAAACCAAAAACAATCCAGTATTAATTGGTGAACCTGGTGTTGGTAAAACGGCGATTGTCGAAGGTTTAGCCCAACGTATCGTTAAAAAAGACGTACCGGAAAACTTAAAAGATAAAACAGTCTACTCACTTGATATGGGGCTTTTAATTGCCGGGGCTAAATATCGCGGTGAATTTGAAGAACGATTGAAAGCCGTATTAGATGAAGTGAAAAAATCTGACGGACGAATCATTCTATTTATCGATGAAATCCATAATATTGTTGGTGCTGGTAAGACAGAAGGTAGTATGGATGCCGGTAACTTATTAAAACCAATGCTTGCTCGTGGTGAATTGCATACGATTGGTGCCACGACCTTGGATGAATACCGTCAATATATGGAGAAAGATAAAGCTTTAGAAAGACGTTTCCAAAAAGTTTTAGTCAAAGAACCAACTGTTGAAGATACGATTTCGATTTTACGTGGTTTGAAAGAACGATTTGAAGTACATCACGGCGTAAATATTCACGATAATGCTTTGGTAGCCGCTGCAACTTTATCAGACCGCTATATTACTGACCGATTCTTGCCAGATAAAGCGATTGATTTAGTCGATGAAGCTTGTGCCAATATTAAAGTTGAAATGAATTCTATGCCAACGGAACTAGACCAAGTGATGCGACGCTTAATGCAATTAGAAATTGAAGAAGCTGCTTTGAAGAAAGAAACTGATGATGCTTCTAAAAAACGTTTAGAAAACTTACAAGAAGAATTAGCAAATTTACGTGAAGAAGTTAATTCAATGAAAATGCAATGGGAAACTGAGAAAGAAGAAGTAAATGCTATTTCTAATAAACGTGCAGAACTTGAACGTGTGCGCCATGAATTAGAAGATGCTGAAAATAATTATGAACTTGAACGAGCAGCAGTATTACGTCATGGTACCATTCCACAATTAGAAAAAGAATTAAAAGAGTTAGAACGTAAAAATGATTCTGATCAGTTAAAAATGGTTCAAGAATCCGTGACTGAAAATGAAATTGCGATTGTTGTCGGTCGTTTAACGGGTATTCCGGTGACAAAATTAGTTGAAGGCGAACGTGAAAAATTATTGAAATTAAACCAAACCTTACATCAACGTGTAATTGGTCAAAACGAAGCCGTAGATGCCGTAAGTGATGCGGTACTACGTTCTCGTGCTGGTTTACAAGATCCAAATCGTCCACTAGGTTCATTCCTATTCTTAGGTCCTACTGGGGTTGGTAAGACAGAACTTGCCAAAGCTTTAGCAGAAAACTTATTTGACTCTGAAGAACATATGGTACGAATTGATATGAGTGAATATATGGAAAAACATTCAGTGTCTCGTTTAGTTGGAGCCCCTCCAGGATATGTAGGTTATGAAGAAGGAGGACAATTAACGGAAGCTGTTCGTCGTAATCCATATACAATTATTTTATTGGATGAAATTGAAAAGGCTCATCCAGATGTCTTCAATATTTTATTACAAGTATTAGATGATGGTCGATTGACAGATTCTAAAGGTCGCTTAGTTGATTTCAAGAATACCGTATTGATTATGACTTCAAATATCGGTTCACAATTGTTACTTGAAGGCGTGACTGAAGAAGGAACTATCCCACAAGAAGTTTCTGATCAAGTTATGCAAGCTTTAAGAATGCACTTCAAACCTGAATTCTTAAACCGTATTGATGACACGATTTTATTCACCCCACTTAGTTTAGAAGATGTGAAGGGAATCGTTGATAAGATGGTTCAACAGTTATCTACACGACTAAACCATCAAGAAATCGAATTAAGTATTTCCGATGAAGCAAAAACATATATTGCACAAAATGCTTATGAACCTTCTTTTGGTGCTCGTCCATTAAAACGATATATTACCAAAGAAATTGAAACACCACTTGCCAAAGAAATTATTGCTGGTAAAGTGATGCCAAAGAGTAAAGTGACTGTAACTTTGCAAAATAATCAATTATCCTTTGAAACCGAATCGTTAACAGAAGAATAATTATACGATTTTAGGCTAGTCAAGTTTTTTTGGCTAGTCTATTTTTATGCATATTTTTAACTAAATACCCATATATTATAGAATTAATAAACAATCTCTACAGATGATTATGAAAAAATATACATAAAACACTTGAAAAACAGAAAAGAAAGTTGTATATTTATACACAACATTACAAGGGAGTGTTGGTTATGAGTTGGTTATTTCCAAATTATAGTAGAAAAAATTTCGAAATTATAAAAGGTAATGGTTGTAAAGTTTATGATCAAAATAATCAGGAGTATCTTGATTTAACAAGTGGGATTGGTGTTACAAATCTAGGACATAATCATCCTGAATTAAAAAAAGCTTTACTCCAACAAATCAATAATATTTGGCATATGCCGAATTTATATCATAGTGAGATTCAAGAGCAAGTCGCATGTAAATTAGCCAATCAAAAAGATTATGTGGCTTTCTTTTGTAATAGTGGGACAGAAGCCAATGAAGCTGCCATTAAATTAGCAAAAAAAGCAACTGGTCGTAATAAAATCATTAGCTTTTGGCAATCTTTTCATGGTCGTACGTTTGGTTCAATGAGTGTGACCGGACAAGCTAACATTCAGGCAGGTTTTGGTTCGATGTTACAAGATGTGGCTTACTTTCCATACAATGAAATTGATGAATTAAAAGAAGCCTTAGATGAGCAAGTGGCAGCCGTGATTGTTGAATTAATCCAAGGAGAAAGTGGGATTCATGTCGCTTATCAAGGGTGGATAAAGGAATTGGCGAATATTTGCCAACAAAATGGCACCTTACTTATTGTGGATGAAGTGCAAACAGGGATTGGTCGTTGTGGTTCCCTCTTTGTCTATGAACAATATGGTATTACTCCTGATATTATTACCAGTGCAAAAGCTTTAGCCAATGGATTGCCAGTTGGTGCAATGTTAGCTAATAAAAAATATGCTAATGCTTTTTCTCCTGGTAGTCACGGTAGTACATTTGGAGGCAATAAGTTAGCATTAAGTGTCGCTAATCAAGTTTTAGATTATGTGCAATCTGCTGCAATAGTAGAAAATGTTAAAATGCGCAGTCAGCAATTTTTTGATGGTTTAGCGCATATTCAATCTAATAAACTGATAGATATTAGAGGAAAAGGCTTAATGATAGGAATTGAATTAACAGATGAATATGTATTGCAACATGTGATGCTTCAACTTGAAAAAGAAGGTGTTCTTACTTTAAAAGCCGGTAAAAATGTCTTACGGTTATTACCTCCTTTAACAATCAGTCAAGAAGAAGTTGATTTTGCATTAGATAAAATAGCGAAAGTTTTAGTGGGGTAGGTGATTGGATGAAAGCAGCAATTGTAGGTAT